>VGOF01000246.1 GCA_016875975.1 Chloroflexota bacterium
AGGTTCCAGGTGCTGGGAACCACGCACTGGTAGTTGTCGATTTTCTTGTCTTTTATCTCTACCCAGTGTCCCAGAGCGCCACGGGCGCCGTCAATCAGTCCCATGCCCATGCCTTCATCGGGAATCTCGTAGTCTATGTATGCCGGCTCTCCCGGTTTTAGCTGCAACAGCCAGCCGGGCATGGAATCAGCCACGAATTTAGTAATCAGGGCGCGTGCAGCGTGTCGGCCGAGCACCGAGAACAACGCCGAAGGGCTAGCCTTGAATTTGCCCAGGACGGAGTCCACAAGGGCTTTCACTGTTGGCTCGCCCTTTACGTAGGAAACTGCCATGCCGGCCAGAGGGCCAACCTCGTATACTTTGCCATCGTACCGTGGCGCCTTCACCCAGGAGTAGGCTCCAGCCTTGCCGTATTGAGGCTCGGTAACGCCCTTGGTGGGGTGCTTACCACTGCTGGAATCGGCATACCAGGAATGTTTCACGTATTCCATAATCTTACCGGGGTCAAGCTCTCCGGGCTTCAGGTCGGTGGAAACCGTGCCCTGCTTCACCAGTCTGTTTCTCTTAGTATAGTCGGGGTTAGTGCCGTCCAGGTCCCACAGGCCATAGGAGAGCAGGTTGCCACAGCCAGCGCCGATTCCAAAGTAATCGGAGTAGGCTTCAGCAACCATCAGGACATCAGGTATATAGACGTTGTCAATAAAGTCCCTCAGCTCATTCAGCCTCCACAGGAAGGCAGCTATCTTATCTACAGTTACATTGCAGGTGACGCCGCCGGGGATTACTGCCATGTTGTGGGGCATTTTGCCGCCGAAAATGGTGAGCATCTCCTGGCCCTTGCGCCTCATCTCCAGAGCCTGGACGTAGTGTGCCAGGGCAGCGATGTTCTGCTTGTCGCTGAGGCGATAGTCGCCCTCATAACGAGGCACGAAAGGCGCCAGCTCGCCGCGCTTGGCGAATTCCTTAACTGAGTTCAGGGTAGGGTCATTGCCGTCATAGGCCAGTATCTTGGTGACGTCAACGTAATCGAGCGCCGTCAGGTGATAGAAATGAAGGATATGGTCGGCGATGTGAGCAGAGCCCAGGATAAGGTTGCGCACGATTCGACCATTGTCAGGTATCTTTCCAGCCAGGCCAAAGGCGCTGTCCAGGTTCAATGTAGAGGCGATGGAGTGGCTGGTTGGACAAACGCCGCAGATGCGCTGCGTGTACCTCTGGGCATCGCGAGGGTCTCTGCCCCTGAGGATAAGCTCAAGCCCTCGGAACATCATGCCCGAGCTCTGGGCATCCTTGACCACGCCATTCTCGGTAGTAACTTCTATCTTCAGGTGCCCTTCTATACGGGTGATGGGGTCAACAACTATCTTGCTCAATTTTATGCCTCCTTACTTTGGGAGTTTGCCTAAACCACTTGTCGCTCTGACATCGAGCGAAGCGAGGAGGAAGAGTCTCCACAGATTCTTCGCTGCGCTCAGAATGACAGTAGTGTGGTTAAGCCGCCCCCTTTCCAGCAGATTTGCCAATGGCAGGTAAATTAGTATCAACCAGCTTCTGGTACATCGGTGCCATGAGGTCTGGGAAGCCGGGCTCGCAGCAGCCGATGCAGGGCGAGCCAGCGCCGATGCACCAGTTCACGCCGTGATTCCACAGGCGCAGCGGGCAGTCGGCATAAGTTACCGGCCCCTTGCAGCCCAGCTCGTTGAGACACCCAGGGTCGCCGAACTTGCGGGCGAATTTCCCCTCTTCGAAATAAGCCCGACGCGGGCAGTTTTCGTGTATCAACTGGCCGTAGAACAGCTTGGGCCGCTTAAGCTCGTCCAGCTCTTCAGGCTTGGGCAAGCCAAGCAACAACACCTGGGCTACCGTGGCCACGAACCAGTCAGGGTGCGGCGGGCAGCCGGGGATATTTATCAGCGGTTTGTTTACCTTGCGGGATTTTAGAAAGGCGTCGGCGCCCACGTAGCCGCCGGGGTTGGGCTTGCCTGCCGCTATGCCGCCGAAGGCAGCGCAGGTGCCCAGAGCGATAATGGCCAGGGCATCCTTAGCCAGGGCTTCTACGCGGTCTGCCATGGGGACAGCCTTGCCGTCGTGTTCGCCCAGGGTTCCATAGATTCCATTGTCCTTGGTTGGTACAGAACCTTCCACTACCAGCACATATCCGCCCTTATGCTTCTTGGGCGCATCCTCCAGAACTTCGATGACGGCATCGCCCTGGCCAGCCATGACGGTAGCCTGGAATATCAGATTCACGTGTTTGCCGGGGACGACTTCATCGATGAGGACATTTTTGATAGTGGGGCTGACTGAATTGAGGACGGTGACTGAACACCCGGTGCATGTGCCTGCTTGTATCCACACCACCGGCACTTCTTGGGTCTTCTCTTTTGCCATGTGACCTCCTTATGATTGTAACCAGCCGGTATTACTAGCTATCGCGGCGCACAAATATTTCGCACACAAAGACCAAGACGGTCAATAAAAAGCGGTTGGCTCAGTTAGTTCCGGCGCGGGCAACAGCAGATGCCAAGAGCACAGGACAGCATTTTTTTATTGCCAAGCCGACCAATCGCAAATTGTACAGCTTTGCGATGGCAAATGCAAGCA
>VGOF01000247.1 GCA_016875975.1 Chloroflexota bacterium
TGCAGGGGGTGAAGATGGGGCGGGAAACGGCGCTGGAAGTGGCGGAGCTGGCTGTCAAGAAGAATGTTGTCCTCAGCGCTCATGGGCCCTATGCCATCAACTTGAATGCTGATAATCCTGAAAAGTTGAAGGCCAGTGTAGGGAGGATATTCCAGACAGCCCGGGTCGCTGCCCTCTGCGGCACTCAAAGTATCGTTTTTCATCCTGCCTACTATATGGGACAGCCACCGGCTCAAGTTTACAACCAGGTCAAGGCCCAACTCCAGCAGATTGTCAGCCAATTGAGAACCGAGGGCAACAAGGTATCGATAAGGCTTGAGGTGACCGGCAAGGTTACCCAGTTTGGAACGTTAGACGAAGTGCTCGACCTGAGTGCGGAGATAGAGGGAATTGCTCCTTGTATAGACTTTGCCCACTGGCATGCCCGCACCGGCAAGTACAATTCTTACGACGAGTTCACCCATATCTTAAGACAGGTGGAGAGAAAACTGGGCAGACAAGCCCTGGACAACATGCATATCCACGTGTCTGGCATTGCTTATACTGTACACGGAGAAAGCAACCACCTAGACCTACAGGATTCGGATTTCAATTACGTCGACTTTGTCAGGGCACTGAAGGACTACAAGGTCAAAGGTCTGGTAATCTGCGAAAGCAAGAACCTTGAAGACGATGCCCAACTGCTACAGCAGAGCTACAGGGCAGCATGACCTGTAGCTCTGGCCGTGCCTATTCGTTTTCTATGTAAGTACACTTCTGATATAATACACGTGTAAACAAAGTGAGGGAAAAACCATAAGATGAAAACAAAATGGTGGCAGGGTAGCCTGTTCTATTTGCTGATTTTGGTAGCTATAATCGCCCTCGCCTTCAGCTTCTTTCCTGTCAACAAAGCGCCCAAGGAAGTAGACTACTATACCTTTGTTAACAAGGCAAAGGACGGTGAAATAGATACTATTGAGCAAGATGGCACTGCGCTCACCGGCTTGAAGAATGGCGAGAAGGTAACGAAGTCATCCTTTGTCGGCAGTACCAAGGAGCTGATGGACACGCTCAAGGAGTCTGGCATAACGCTAGGTGAGGGAGGCGTGAAGTTCCTGGTGAAGACGGGTGGTTTTGACTGGGGCAGCGTAATGATTAGCTTTTTGCCGTTGATTCTGTTTGGCGCTTTGCTTTTCTTTCTCTTCCGTTCGGCGCGAGGCGCTAACACGCAGGCTTTCAACTTTGCCCGAAGTCGCGCACGCCTTGCCGGTGGCAACAAGCCTACTGTTACCTTCGATGACGTAGCTGGCGTGGATGAGGCCAAGGCAGAGCTGCAGGAGATAGTGGAGTTCCTGAAATCGCCACAGAAATTCCTGGCACTAGGTGCACGCATCCCACGTGGCGTACTGCTGGTAGGCCCGCCAGGCTGTGGCAAGACATTGATAGCTAAGGCTGTGGCCGGACAGGCTGGCGTGCCTTTCTATTCTATCAGTGGCAGCGAATTTGTGGAGATGTTTGTGGGTGTGGGGGCTTCGCGTGTGAGAGACCTTTTCGACCAGGCCAAGCGAAATTCGCCGTGTATTGTATTTGTGGATGAAATAGATGCTGTGGGCAGGCACCGCGGCGCTGGTTTAGGTGGCGGTCATGATGAGCGCGAGCAGACCTTGAACCAGATACTCGTGGAAATGGACGGCTTCGATAGCAGCGTCAGCGTCATAGTCCTGGCGGCTACCAACCGTCCAGACATCCTTGACCCGGCGTTGCTCAGGCCTGGCCGCTTCGACCGCCATGTGGTAATCGACCAGCCGGACATCAATGGTCGCAAGGCCATCCTGGAGGTACATGCCAAAGGCAAGCCGTTGGCAAAAGATATTGATTTCCAGACCCTGGCCAAGGAGACTGCGGGCTTCAGCGGCGCTGACCTGGCCAATTTAATCAACGAGGGAGCTATCCTGGCAGCCAGGCATAACCATAAAGAAATTCACATGAAGGAACTGGAAGAATCCATCGACCGCGTAATCGCTGGCCCGGAGAAGAAAGGCCGTGTAATCAGCCAGAGGGAGAAGGAAATAATCGCACATCACGAGACAGGGCATGCGCTGGCTGCTAAGATGCTGCCCAACGCTGACCCTGTGCACAAGATATCTATCGTGGCGCGTGGCATGATGGGTGGCTGGACGCGTTTCTTGCCCACCGAAGACCGTCATCTCTGGACGGTTTCCCAATTTGAGGACAGACTGATAGTGAGTCTGGCTGGTCGAGCTGCCGAGGAAATCACCTTTGGCGAAGTTACCACGGGGTCACAGAACGACCTGGAGCAGGCTACGAGCCTGGCGCGGAAGATGGTCACTGAATACGGCATGAGCAGCAAATTAGGGCCACGTACCTTTGGCAAGCGCGAGGAACTGGTGTTCCTGGGACGGGAAATACATGAGCAGCGGAACTACGGCGAAAAGGTGGCCATGTTAATAGACAAAGAGGTTGATGCGCTGATTCAAAAAGCCTACACTACGGCCAGAAAGATACTCACTGATAATAAGGAAAGGCTGAAGCTCATAGCTGACCGCCTCATGGCCAAAGAGACTATCGAAGAGTCCGAGTTCGAATCACTGCTTAAAGA
>VGOF01000248.1 GCA_016875975.1 Chloroflexota bacterium
CTGATACCCTGGCAGTTTCTTGGCGAAGCTGCCAGCAAAACCTCGGTGGCTGAGTTTCAGAAATCAATTCGCAAGGCAGCATTCCAGACTAGCATGGAGAAGCGCACCACCGAAATCGAGCGGCACTTCAAGGACATAGCACAGAAAGCACGACTAGCCACAGACCGACTGGTCCAGTCTAACCTGCGCCTGGTGGTCAGCGTGGCTCGTAAATACGTGGGCCGTGGCATGCCCCTGTCCGACCTTGTTCAGGAAGGTAACATCGGACTGATGCGGGCGGTGGACAAGTTCGACCATCGCAAGGGCTACAAGTTCAGTACCTATGCGCACTGGTGGATCAGGCAGGCTATCAATCGGTCTATAGCTGACCAGTCGCGCACGGTACGTCTGCCGGAGCACATGGTCAACAGCATTAAGAGTCTGGCACAGGCCCGCCATCGGCTGATTCAGAAGCACTCACGCGTACCCACCACAGAGGAATTAGCGGAGGAGATGGGTCTGTCGGTGGAAAAAGTGGAGTGGCTGCTCAAGGTCAATTCCTTTGAGCCGCTGTCATTGGAGACTCCGATAGGCGAAGAGGGGTCCAGACTGGGCGATTTCATCGAAGACCAGGCGGTGCCGGAGCCAGCGGAACTGGCGGCCAGGGAGTTGCTCAGGGGCCAGCTAAGAGATGCCCTGGAATCTCTGACGCCGCGGGAACGGCTGGTCATAGAGATGCGCTTTGGGCTGAACGACGAACACAGCAAGACGCTGGAAGAGGTTGGTGCCCATCTCGACCTGACCAAGGAACGGATACGGCAGATAGAGGGCGAGGCGCTGAGAAAACTGCGTCATCCCGCGCGCAGCCGCAAGCTTATCGAATATCTGTCATAATGCCCCATAGCCTGGATTCTTCGCTGCGCTCAGAATGACAACGAGGAGTTGTTCCCTAGCTTTCGGCTCCTGTTAGTGGCGTTACCCGGTTGGTCTCAGCCTATTTCACAACGCGCAGCAACCATATCTATAATTGTCATGGGTAAGCGGGCATGAAGTCGACACCTATACTTAAGGCACTGACTGCTGCTGGGGTAGGCTCTAGAAGATGGGCTGCGGATGCCATACGAAATGGCCTGGTGGCAGTAAATGGTGAGAAGGTTGAGGATTTTCGGCATCCGGTGAACATAGAGACCGACCGCATCACCGTATCCGGGAAATCGGTCAACCTGCGTCCGGAGCAACTGGTGTACTTGCTGGTCAATAAGCCCCGGGGCGTTATCACCACCACCAGTGATGAGAGGGGACGCCAGACTGTGCTGGAAATCTTACCCCAAAAATACCGCAACTTGAGGTTGTATCCGGTGGGGCGGCTGGACAGGGACTCCACCGGCCTGCTGCTGCTAACCAACGATGGTGAACTTACCTATCGGCTGACGCATCCCAGGTTTGAAAATGAGAAGGAGTACCTGGTTCAGATAGAGGGCAGTCTAAACCCGGAGCAGAAGAGGAAGCTGGAGCAGGGGCTGGAGCTGGAAGACGGCATGACCTATCCTGCGGTGGTCGGGGAGGCCAAATCGACGCCGCCGTTCAACTACAGCATCATAATACACGAGGGCAGAAAGCACCAGGTGCGCCGCATGTTCCAGAGCCTCGGCTTCCAGGTCTATGCGCTGAAGCGGGTGAGGATGGGAAGCCTGAAACTGGGCGATTTGAAGGAAGGCGAAATAAGAGCGCTTACCCCACGGGAGGTTCGAGAGCTGGTGACAAAACGGAGCGACTTTATGACTGGGACGGCTAGCCAGATTTGAGCATTGTTCTGATTATCTCGATAACAACCAAGAAGAAAGGCTAGACTGCGTAGCGGCTTCGCACCTTGCCTGAAAGCTCAGATAGCAACTGCAGGACCTGCACCACCGCATCTGGTGAAAGAGTACCCAGACCACACGAAGGTGTGAGCAAGCTCTGTGACACCAGTTGTTTGAAAGTGATTCCGCCATGGGTAAACGGTGCCATAGCCTCCCCTAGCCTGTCATTCAAGCTTGCGATGGTCTCCCTGGCTAATGCATCCTCGTCATTTGGCACGATGCCCCAGGCAATGCTGGCCCCCCGCTCCATGAAGGCTTTGACCTCCGAAGGGTAGCAGCTAAACGAATCGGCATAGTTGTAGGCATCGAAGCTGAGCACGTCGGCGCTGGTCTTGAGCAGCAGCGACCAGTTGGTCGTACCGCAGCAGTGTACTCCTTTAAGCCCTTCTATGCCACTGAAGACTTCCTCGAGCAACGTCGTCACCTGTTGGTCTGGAATGGCTACGAAAGCCGTGCCCAGGGAAGTGAGGTAAGGTTCATCCACAAAGACGAGCGTGTGAGGCGAGATAGCCTTCAGGAATCTCTCCTGCCACGTAGCTTTTAATCGCAGGAACTTGGCCAGTGTCTCCGCTAGCAGGTCATCATAAAGAATGCCCCGTTGTTGCCGGTCGGTGGCGCATAGCCCCCAGCTAATCGGGCCGGTTATCTGCCCTTTAATGACTTTCGGTGTCTGTAACTTAGCATCTGCCAGGGCATGCAAACCGGCAGCATACTTATCACTGATACCATAATCATCGGCTTTATTGTCCGATGCAGCGG
>VGOF01000249.1 GCA_016875975.1 Chloroflexota bacterium
CCAAACAAGTTATAGAAACTATTCTAAAGCCAACGGTGAAGGCCATGGCAAAGGAAGGCGCACCATATAAGGGGGTACTCTACGCTGGATTGATGCTAGCAGCCGATGGGCCGAAAGTGCTAGAATTCAACGCTAGGTTCGGCGACCCTGAGACCCAGGTTATTCTACCTCGCCTGAAAAGCGATTTGGTGGACATTATTCTCGACATCATCGACAATAGACTTCATGAAACACCAGTAGAATGGAACGATGACGCCTGCATGGGGGTTGTCATGGCATCAGGCGGATATCCTGGAGACTATAAAACGGGTTTTGCCATACAAGGATTGGACAAGGTTGACCCCGAAATCATGATATTTCACGCTGGAACCAAACAAGGTGAGAACTCACAAATATGCACCGATGGTGGCCGTGTGCTAACGGTCACAGCTTGCGGCAAAAATATGGCTGAAGCCAGAGAGAAGGTCTACCAAAACATCACACATATCTATTTCAAGGACTGCCATTATCGCAAAGATATAGCAGCGCGAGAGGTGAAGTAAACATGCCATTAGTCAGTATAGTAATAGGCAGCAAAACAGATGAGCCTTTGATAAAACCAGCCCTGGAGATATTAGAACAACTTAAAATAGAGCATGAGCTTTTGGTTATGTCGGCACATAGAAATCCAGAAAAGGTAAGAGAGTTCGGCAAGAAGGCGCGGGAACAAGGCATCGAGGTGATAATTGCCGCTGCCGGTGCGGCGGCGCACCTGCCAGGCGTCCTGGCTAGCTGGACGACGCTGCCAGTAATCGGCGTACCACTCGCCACAAGCGAGCTTAAAGGCATTGATTCGCTCTATTCCATAGTCCAGATGCCATCAGGAGTGCCAGTGGCCTGTGTGGGCATCGGCGCCGCAGGTGCCAAGAATGCGGCACTGCTGGCAGCTCAGATACTGGGCTTGAAACACGAGGCTATCCGAGAGGCCTACACGAAATACAAGGAGCAACTGGCTGGCAAATAGCTAGGGAGAAAAACATGATTGAACGATACTCCAGACCAGAAATGAAGAGAGTCTGGTCAGAGGAAAGCAAGTTTGACAAGTGGCTTCACGTGGAGATAGCAGCATGCGAAGCCTGGGCAGAACTGGGTATCGTGCCGAAAGAAGCCATCCCAAAGATAAGAAAGGCTAAACTCGATTTCGGACGTATGGCTGAAATCCTGAAGGTAACCCACCATGACGTTACTGCCTTTTTGCAGGCAGTCAGCGAAAGTCTTGGAGATGAATCACGTTTTATCCACCTTGGCCTGACATCATCCGACATCATGGATACAGCCCTAAGCCTGCAGTTGCGAGAGGCATCCAATTTGCTGGCACATGATATAGTCCAGCTTACTCAAATCTTGGAAGCCAAGGCGATAGAACATAAGCATACTATTATGATAGGACGCACTCACGGTGTCCACGCTGAACCCATCACATTCGGATTGAAAATGGCCCTCTGGGCACAGGAAATGAAAAGAAACCAGATTCGTCTGGGCGAAGCCGCAAAGGCTATCAGCGTGGGTAAAATCTCGGGGGCTGTAGGCACTTACGCCACAGTGACTCCAGAGGTTGAAGAGATAGTCTGCACCAAGCTAGGGCTAACACCAGCCCCCATATCCAACCAGATTATCCAGCGTGACCGACACGCCCAGTTCGTAACCACGCTGGCCATCATCGCCAGCTCATTAGAAAAGTTCGCCACCGAGGTCAGAAGCTTACAGCGAACCGAAGTCCTTGAAGCTGAAGAGCCATTTGCCTCAGGACAGACCGGCTCTTCAGCAATGCCGCATAAGCGTAACCCGGAACTTTGCGAGCGCGTTTGTGGCTTAGCACGCCTGCTCAGGGGCAACGCCCTGGTCTCAATGGAAAACATCGCTCTATGGCACGAGCGAGACATAAGCCATTCCTCGGCTGAACGCGTGATTTTGCCCGACTCATGCCTAGCACTGGACTACATACTAAGTATCTTCACCTCGGTAATGAAAGGCATCCAGGTTTATCCCGAGAACATGAGCCGCAATTTGGAGCTGACGCAAGGGCTGGTTTTCTCTCAGCGGGTACTGTTAGCCCTGATAGACAAAGGGCTTAGCCGGCAGAAAGCTTATGAGCTAGTGCAGCGAAACGCAATGACAGCATGGAAACAAAAGACGCCCTTCGTGGGCCTGCTCAAAAATGACAAGGAGGTAACGAGCAAGCTATCAGCCAAGGAACTGGAAGAGATGTTTGACTATGATTACTTTCTTAGGCATGTGGATGCAGTTTTCAAACGTCTAGGTATGGCAAAGAAAGCAAAGTCAACGAAGACCGAAACTCAAGCATCGCTAGCCCTCTGAGCTCGTATGATACTATGACAACAATAATGCGAACTGAGCTATCCCTATCGCTGTTTGGCTGCGGCAAGGTACGAGATACCTACGATTTAGGCGACAAACTCCTGATCATAGCTACCGACAGGATTTCCGCCTTCGACGTTGTCCTCCCCTCTGCAATCCCTGAAAAAGGAATGGTCTTGAACCAGCTTTCATGCTTCTGGTTTGAGAAGACAAAGAATATAGTACAAAATCA
>VGOF01000250.1 GCA_016875975.1 Chloroflexota bacterium
AACAGCTCAAAGGAAAACGTTACTATCAGCCCAGCGACCAGGGCTTTGAGCCGGAGGTGGACAGGAGAATGAAGACTCGTCGCCAGGCAGGGCAACAGCCGTGAGGCAACAGGCCAGACTCTTCGCTCGGGGCTCGTCTGTTGCCTGTTGCCTGTTGCCTCAAATCGTCATTGCGAGGCACGAAGTGCCGTGGCAATCTCCGCATGGCGGTAATGCCAGCCCGAGCAGAGATCGCCACGTCGCCCCGATGCAATCGGGGACAATTAAGGGTTTCTTGAAACTTGTGACTTGAAACTTGAAACTAATGAAACATCTCTCCTTTCCCTGTGGTAATCTTAAGCTGGAGGGGCTTCGCCGCCTGCCCGATGGCGATGGCCCATTCCCCGGCGTTGTCCTGTGCCACCCTCACCCGCTGTACGGCGGCTCCATGGACAATAACGTGGTAATGGCGGTAGCTTCGGCGCTGGCAGGCAAGGGGATAATCGCCTTCATGTTCAATTTCCGCGGCGTGGGAGGCAGCCAGGGCAGCTTTGGCAACGGCATAGACGAGCAGCAGGACGTGGCGGCTGCACTGGGCTGGATTAGCGCACAGCCGCAGGCAGACCCCCACAAACTGGGAGTGATGGGTTACTCATTCGGCGCTGCTGTTGCCCTACCTGTGGCTTGCACCGATGAACGCGCAAAAGCGCTAGCTCTGGTATCACTGCCGGCAGAGCTAGCCCAGATAGACGAGATAAGGCAATGCAAAAAGCCCAAGCTCTTCATCTCAGGAGGCAGAGACCCCTTCATACCGCGGAGCAAGGCGGAGGAGATGTATGAGGCGGCAGCCCAGCCGAAGCAGTTTCACCTGGTGCCCAACGCCGACCACTTCTGGTGCGGATTTGAGCAGGAGCTGGCAGCAAAGGTGGCAGACTTTTTCAGCCAAACGATAACGTGATGGCTGATGCGTGTTTCAAGTTCACTTCCCTGGCTTCATCGCCTTCTGGATATTTGAAATGCGCTGGCGGGCAGCATCTATCAGAGCAGCATCATCGGATAGCTGTATAGCCTTATTGTAGTCGGCGATTGCCGACATAGTATCGCCTTTCAACTGGAAGGTGCCACCCCGATTGTAATAGGCCAGCGCATAGTTTGGTCTTAGCTCTATGGCCTTATTGAAGTCCGAGATGGCCAGGTCAAGCTTTCCGGCGTTGCTATAGGCCGAGCCGCGATTGTTATAAGAGGGAGCGAAATGCGGCTCCAACTCGATTGCCCTGGTCAGGTCAGCGATGCCCTTTTCCAATTCTTGATTCTGGTTGTAAATCTGGCCGCGGATAGAATAAGCCATCGCAAATCCGGGGTTCAATTCAATAGCCTTGCTCATATCAGACAAAGCCGCATCCCACTGGTCACTGGCTCCATAATCCATCCCTCTCCCATAATAGGCCCGAGCCAATTCTCTCCTGGTCAGCGGGGCCTCAGGGTCCAACTCTAACGCCTTGCTCAGGTCTGAGATAGCCAATTCCCATTGCCCCTGCACACCGTAGACCAGGCCACGGTTGAAATAAGCTATTGCGTATTTGGGGTTCAACTCTACGGCCTTGCTCAAATCAACTATTGCCGGCTCCAGTTTTCCTATATTGCTGTAGGTTGCCCCGCGGTCGTTGTAAGCAGCGAAGTTAGACGGCTCAAGCTCTATCACCCTGGTCAGGTCAGCGATGCCCATATCCCAGCGCTCATGGCTATTGTGCAGCAGTCCGCGATTGTAATAGGCATCAGCCAGGTTGCTGTCCAGCTCGATTGCCTTGTTCAGGTCTGTAAGCGCCAGGTCAGGCTGTCCCTTGGCAGAATAAGCCCAACCGCGATGGGCATAGGCCTCGGCCAGATGGGGATTAAGCTCAAGCGCTTTGTTCAGGTCAGCCAGAGCCAGGTCCCATTGGCCCTGGCCACGGTAAACAGACGCCCGATAGTTATAGAACTCTGCCAGTCCAGGATTCAGCTCAATTGCCTTGTTCAGGTCTGCGATAGCCTGCTCTAGCTGGCCCTTACTGGCATAAGCCCAACCGCGCTTGCCGTATGCCAGGGCAAATTTAGGGTCGTTCTCGATAGCTTTGTCGTATTCCGCTATAGCCTCATCCCACTGCGCCTGGTCAAACAGAGCATCTCCTTGCTTCAAATGACTTGTGGCCGGATTTCCACATGCCGGCAACAGCAGCGCCGCCGCTACCAGCAGCATTATGAGAAGCCTGTTTATCATGTGTCATCTCCTCCAAAGTGTCAGTGGGCCTTTCAGGGCTACAAGTATAACACACGGCTCGTATGTGCGTCGCTCGTCGTTGCAAGTTGCCTCTCTCTTGCAACCTGCAACCTAAAGCTGGACATTTTGGTGGCAAGCAACGCCCGAGTTTGCTATAATGTAGACTGGCTCTGAGCCATCCCGCCTTGAACAAAATCCACATGGTTTCAACCACTAGCCAGAGCACGCAGGAGGTGCCAATTGGCTAAGTTTCAGTTTTTTCCCAGAGAAGCAGGCTTCTATGACCTGT
>VGOF01000251.1 GCA_016875975.1 Chloroflexota bacterium
GCTGTGGCAGATGTGCTGTGGTTTCATTGAAATCAGTATGGAGCAGTTCATGGCTATCCAGAAGCGCTTGTTGCTAGAGCAAATCGAGATGCTGAAGGATTGCGGGCTGGGCAGGAAAGTAATGCGCGGTGCCATGCCCGAGACCATTGAGGAGTTCAGGGAGCAGGTACCTCTAACCACCTATGCTGATTACTGTCCTGAGCTTTTAGAACAAAGGGAAGATGTCCTCCCGGCGAGGCCAATTTACTGGCAGCACACTTCAGGGAGGTCTGGAGAATATCCCTTCAAGTGGGCACCGATTAGCCATAGGGTATGGGATGAATTGGGGCTCATCATGGGTGCCGGCCGGCTCTTTGCAACCTGTCGTCACAAGGGGGACATCCGCATAAGTCAGAAATCCAAGCTTCTATATGCTTCTGCGCCAGTGCCTTATACCACTGGTATCATGGCACGCAAGGTTCGGGAGGACTTCGGCCTCAAGTTTCTACCCTCCCTTGACGAAGCGGAAAACGTCTCGTTTGAAGAAAGGATACTATTAGGTTTCAGCATGGCCATACGGCAGGGCATAGATGGCTTCTATGGTTTGCCGGGAGTTCTGGTAGCAATAGGTGAGCAGTTCGGTACCATAGCCAGCGCGATGAAGCTCAGTTCATTCCTGTCACAGCCTAGAGTATTGTTGCGGCTGGCAAAAGCCAAGATGAGAAGCAAACTGGCGCGCCGTGCTATGTTGCCCAAAGACCTGTGGAAGCTGAAGGGCATATCCGCGGCTGGGACCGATAGTGTAATCTACAAGGACAAGATAAAGGAGATGTGGGGCAGGCGTCCCTTGAACGTTTACGGCAGCACCGAGGCACTGATCGTAGCCATGCAGACATGGGATTATGAGGGCATGACATTTGTACCCAACCTCAATTTCCTGGAGTTTATCCCAGAAACTGAACACTTCAAGTGGCAGCTAGACCATTCCTATCGACCTAAGACCGTTTTGCTTAACGAGGTTAAGGCGGGCGAGAATTACGAGATAGTGATCACCAGCTTTCACGGTGGGCCTATGGTGCGGTACAGGTTGGGAGATATTATCAAGATAACCTCTTTGAAAAATGAGAGACTGGGAATTGATATCCCACAGATGGACTTTGAGAGGCGGGCTGATGACCTAATCGATATCGCAGGATTCACACGGCTCACAGAGAAGGTGATATGGCAAGCAGTGGAGAACACGGGAATTCCTTACGCCGACTGGACGGCGCGCAAGGAGATTGTTGGAGAAAAGCCAGTGCTTCGCCTTTATGTCGAGTTGAAAAACGGATATGTTGCAACTGAGAAGGGCATGGCTACAGCGGTGCATGGGGAGCTTAAGAAGTTGGATGCTGGCTACGCCGACCTGGAATCCATAATGGAATTGCGGCCATTAGAGGTGAGTTTCCTTGCGGAAGGCGCTTTCAGAGCTTTCAGAGCTAAGAGGCAAGCTGAAGGGGCGGACTTAGCTCATCTCAAGCCGCCGCATATAAACCCATCCGATGAAGTCTTAGCCATACTGAAAGCCAAAGCGGTCGCTGTGAAAGTGGCTGAACCTGCAGCAAAAGCCGAAAAAGAGGTTGTTACAACCAGACGGTAGCTTTCGGGTTGAGCTGGTTGGGAGCAAGGCGGTTGCTCGAACGAGCAGCCGCCTTCATATTTTCTATTCCAATTCGTGTGCGGTTGCCAAGGTCGTGCCTAATTTCTGGCGCAAGTGTCCGAAATTCTGCTGTTTGTTATACTACAGTAGTTCTTGACAATGAGAGTGGCTGAATACATAATGGTGTAGGTTCGTGTTATAGGTCTTGGTGAATGTTATCTTGAGTATTTCTGCTTTCGTGCCTCTCGTTAGCTCTCTGGGCTGCTTGGTCCTATTTGTCGTAGTTATGGCCAGCGAACGGAGAAGGATACATAATGTCTTTGCAATAGCGCTGTCCTTTGCCGTCATACGAAGCTTCAGCTCTTTCATGCTCCATGCCAATTTCTCCCCAGAGCATGCTGTATGGTGGTATATCTCGCTTGTGGTCTCGATGCTGGCTTTGACGGTGGCCTACTACCGGTTTGTGCGAGTTTTCGTAAATAAGCCTCAGGGTTGGTTTACTTACTTGGGGTATGTGATGGTGGGGGTGGTGTTTGCTGTTTCCGTATCTGGTTACTCTGTGAAGGATGTATATGTCAGCGGTGGGTTCTTACATATCGAAGAGAGCAAGTATTTCTTCTACCTGATCGGGGCTACAATGGTAGCCGTGGGTACCGGAATCTTCTACGAATTAATAAAGTGGTATCGAGGTCTCGTTGATCCTGTATTGCGCAACCAGACTGGCTACTTGTTGCTAGGCTTTTCAATCGCTGCGGTCCTGGGAATCAGTAATGTTGTCCCCTTTTTGAGGGGCTATCCTGTTGACCAACTGGGCGTTTTCCTCTTTTGCTTAGTTATCACCTATGCAATTGTCAGGCATAATTTGTTGGATATGGACCTTATCATGCGTCGCGGCAT
>VGOF01000252.1 GCA_016875975.1 Chloroflexota bacterium
GCCGGTGATGGCCATCTCCTGCATCTGGCGCGTTTCTATCTAGATAGATACAAGTGGTTGTTGGCCAGCTTCAGTGAGAGGTTTTCACGGAACATCGTTGCTGCATTCAAGCAGTTACAGGATGAAGGGCGCATCGAAGTGGTTACCAGCGCAGCCACACATGCTTATTTACCGTTGTTGGAACGCGATTCCTCAATTCGTGGGCAGTTGCAGATAGGCAAAGCAAGCTACAAACGCCATTTTGGCATTGAGCCCACATCGGTTTGGCTCCCGGAATGTGGCTATCGACCCGCTCATTATGCCAGCGGACATGGCAGCTACATAAAGCCAGGGTTGGAGTCTTTTCTGGCGCAGCTAGGTATGAACTGTTTCTTTGCGGAGACCCATACCGTGGAGGGTGGAGAGCCGGTTGGTAAAGCCAGGGAGGAAGTTATCGGCCCGTATGGAAACATACCGAGGCGCTACGTAGTGCCTCTGGGTGAATATGCTCAACCAACTCAGAGGACTACCTATTTACCGTACTGGGTGCAAACTCCGCAGGTTGCCGTCATTGGTAGGAATGATCGAACCAGCATGCAGGTGTGGTCTGCGGACTGGGGTTATCCTGGGGACTATAACTATCGGGAGTTCCACAAGAAAGATGGTTCATCAGGGCTTCAGTATTGGAAGGTGACTGGAGCTAAGATTGACCTGGCATACAAAGAATACTATGACCCTTACTGGGCAGCGCAACGGGTAGCTGAACACAGTGCCCATTACGCGCGTTTGGTTGAAGACCTGCTGACCGAATTCTATCAAGAGACCGGCAAGTTCGGCATAATCGCTGCTGCTTACGATACCGAGCTTTTTGGACACTGGTGGTTTGAGGGGGTTGATTGGATTAGGCAAGTTCTGCAGCATTTGAGCCAGAGCGAGTTGGTGGAAGTAACCACTGCGCGGGAGTTCGTCGAGGCGCACCCGCCACAGGATGTGTTGGCCTTGCCTGAAAGCTCCTGGGGCATGGGCGGTGGCCATTTTACCTGGAAGAATGCGGATACTGATTGGATGTGGCCTATTATTCACGAGGCAGAGTTGAGGATGGAGAAGTTGGTGGCAAAGTACCCTGAAGCTCATGGGGTGATGAGGGAGTTGCTTGACCAATCGGCCAGAGAACTAGCCTTGTTGCAGTCAAGTGATTGGCCTTTCCTGATAACCACGGGACAGGCTTCGGCTTATGCCAGGAATCGTTTTGTAGAGCATGTTGACCGCTTTCAGCAATTGGCCAATATCGTCGAATCCGGGAAAGCAGATGAGGCAGCCAAAGCACTTTGTCACCAGTTATGGGAGAGAGACAAGGTCTTCCCGGATATCGACTACCGCACCTTTACCAATCGGGATGGCCAATTTAGGGGATGAAGGTTCTGTTCGTTGCTGCTGAACTGGCTCCGCTGGCTAAGGTGGGTGGTTTGGGTGATGTTGTTAGCTCATTGCCCAAAGCTCTAAGACAATTGGGCCATGATGTTCGCGTTATGATGCCCAGGTATGGCCTGATTAATCCTTCTCGATATTTGCCTTCACCCGTGCTCGATGACCTTGGTGTCAAGTTTGGGAAAACCGAAAAGCCAGTCTCTTTGAAAGCCATTGAACTTAATAATGGGGTGATGGTCTATCTTGTGGATAACAGAATATTTTCCAACTCTTATGATGTCTATGGCGAAAGCGACCTGAAACGTTTCCTTTTTTTCTGCCGTGCAGTTGTCGAAATATTGAAATATTTAGATTGGCAGCCCGACATCGTCCATTGCCACGACTGGCATTCAGGGCTGATACCTTTGTGGCTCAAGAAGGGCAAGTGTAAGTACGGTACAATATTCACCATTCACAATCTGGCGTATCAAGGAACTTTTGGCCACCGGTTCTTGTCCAGTTTTGGCCTTAATGGGGATTGGCAGTCTTGGCCGGCTGGCGCTCCAAAACCCCCGCTCAATTTCATGAGCCAGGGAATACTCTGGTCTGATATCTTGACTACTGTGAGTGAGACATATGCCAGAGAGATTATGACTCCCGAGCATGGCATGGGGTTGGGAGGCCTTTTGCGTTTCCGACAAAAGGATGTTTTTGGGATAATCAATGGCCTGGATTACGACAGATACAATCCCGCTACCGATTCATTTCTAGTTGCAAACTACGATTCTTCAATGCTGAGTAATAAGATTTTCAATAAGCTTGCTCTTCAGCGAAGGGTGGGCCTGCAGGAAAACGAAAAGGTTCACCTCATTGGCATGGTATCTCGTTTTGATGAGCAGAAAGGATTTGACATCCTCCTTGATGCCTTTGATTCGCTGCTCGAGAACACTTCTGCCCAGCTAGTTATTTTGGGTAGGGGCAGGGAACATTATCAGGCGAAGCTTACGGAGGTAGCCGAGAGCTGTCCCCAACGTGTAGCAGTCCTTGTGGCTTTTGATGAGGCAGTTGCTCAGCTTATTTATGCTGGTTGTGATACATTTCTGATGCCCTCTCGTTTTGAACCT
>VGOF01000253.1 GCA_016875975.1 Chloroflexota bacterium
CTTCTCTTCTACCTGCGGCTGGGAATCTACAGGTATGGTAGGGTCTACACCTGGATACCTATACCCCCCCACCGCCAGAGCAGATATGACACCAGCAGCCAGGTCAGGGGTCAAAGCCAGGCTATACCCCGGCAATATCATAGCATCCCAGCCACCCACCTCGTCGAAGACATCTACTATTGCTTGAAATCCCTCCTTAATATGGGCAATGCCATAGGCAACAGTCATGCCTTTGTGCCGCGAGGGGAACATGACATCCATCAGCGGCGCCACGGGTATACGGTCACAAGGCTCCAGGTTAATGGCAGCCTGGACCCGCTCCATGGATGTCATCGTCTCTTTTATCATTGCTAATTACCCTTAACAAATCGCCGACACATCTCCAGCCCCTCAGAGGCATCGTCGGTGAAGGCGTCAGCACCCACATACCTGCCCACCTGCTCAGTGACAATGCCACCACCGATAATGACCTTCACCCTATTACGTAGTCCTGCTGCTTCCACAGCTTTGACTGTTTCCTTCATAGACTCAAAGGCTGGTGTCAACAGGCCAGACATACCCAGGATGGTTGAATCCGTCTGGTTCAGCTTCTCCACAAACTTCTCCGGCGGCACGTCTATCCCCAGGTCATAGACCTCAAAGCCCGCCGCCGTCAACAGCGTAGCCACGATATCCTTGCCGATATTGTGTATATCGCCCTTCACTGTCCCCAATACCATCTTGCCCAGCGGCTCACCCTTCTTCCCAGCCTTCAGCCTGGGCTCTATCACCGCCATGGACTCTTTGAACATCTCGCCTGATATAATCAACTCGCTGAGAAAGTATTCCTTACTCTTGTATCGCTCGCCAACGATGTCCATTCCTTTTCTTAACTCGTCAACTACGGACAGGGCATCGGCGTTGGGATTCATTCTCTGTTGTACCAGTTGCCTGACTTTGTCTTCCTCCAGATTTGCCAGGGCATTAGCTAATTCAGACATTATTCCTCCCTCATGATTGCTAACTTATGGCTATAATTTCAGTCTTCAAAACTCCGAAAATCTGGGCACCCGCTTCTCAATGAAAGCCTCAACGCCCTCTTTGACTTCGGGAGAAAGCATCAGCCTCTCCACCAGCTCAGGCTCGCAGGAATAGAGGTCAGCCATCTTAGCCAGTGATGCCGCATTGACCATCTTCTTGGTCATCCGGATGGCCAAAGGTCCTTTGCTGGCAAGCTTCTGCACCAACTCCTCGCAAGTTGCCATCAACTGGTCGGCGGGCACTACCTTGTTGACCAGCCCTATCCGCCATGCCTCCCGGGCATCTATATTGTCACAGGTCATAATCAACTCCTTGGCTTTGGCTGGCCCGATGAGTGCGGTAAGCCGCGGTGTAGCTCCCCAGGTAAAGAAGATGCCCAGATTAGCCTCAGGGACACCGAAGACAGCTTTCTCAGAGGCAATTCTGAAATCACAGTTCATGGCCAAGCATAAACCAGCTCCAACTGCAGCACCATTCAGCGCAGCGATAGTCACCTGCTCCAGGCTCTCCATGGCAGACATGAAATCATGCCCAAAGAGCTGCGCCAGCCTTTCGCTGGTCATCTCGGGAGTGCTATAGCG
This sequence comes from Chloroflexota bacterium, assembly GCA_016875975.1. Lineage (GTDB taxonomy): Bacteria > Chloroflexota > Dehalococcoidia > GIF9 > UBA5629 > VGOF01. The sequence goes on from VGOF01000253.1 coordinate 1,602, forward strand.
CTCGTCCATAGCCTTCTTGGTGAACTCTGCTCCACAGGAGAATGCCCTTCCCGCTCCAGTGAAAATGACGAAACGTGTCTTCTGGTCTATCCTCAACCGGGCAAACATGTCCTTCAGCTCCAGCAGAAGCCGGGCATTGATGGCATTGAGTATCTGGGGACGATTCAGAGTTACCCTGGCCAGATTGCCTGCTTTCTCGACCAGTATAGTCTCGTATTTCATGGCTACCTCCGGAAATAGCTAGGGCACCAATAATATAGCATTGCTGGTTGCGCCTTCAAGCGTTCTCGGGCACAAAACAGGAAATGTGCAGAGGGAAACACACAACTCTTCCGAGAAGTTAGCGAATGGGGATTTAAGAGCCCAGGATTTTCACCGCGGCTTCAGCTATACGCACGAAAGCAGCAGGCACTACGCCCATGACCAATACTGCCAGACAACAAATAGCTAGCGCAGTTCGCAAAGCCCAAGTTGAAGGCACTTTTTCGTCAGACGCCGGCTCACCCATCCACATCACCTTAACCACACGGAAATAGTAGTAAGCTGAGATACAGCTATTGATTACGGCAATGATGACCAGCCACAGCAAGCCGTGGTCTACCGCACCGCTGAAGATATAAATCTTGGCGATAAGCCCCGCAGTGGGTGGCAAGCCTGTCAACGAAACCAGACACAAAGTCAAAGCTATTGCCAGAAGTGGCGCCCGTTTGCCCATGCCGGTAAAGTCATCGATCATATCGCTATTTATCTTATTAGATATGGCGATTATGGCAATAAAGGCACCCAGATTGGTGACCGTGTAGCTCATGAGGAAGAATAGCAACCCGCTGCGACCCAGCGCATCAGCCCCAGCCGCCATTCCTACGGTGGCCAAACCGACCATCAGATATCCAGCCTGAGCAA
>VGOF01000254.1 GCA_016875975.1 Chloroflexota bacterium
GCAGTATCTGCGGTGATTATCTCGCATGTGGTCTCGCGAACTGGGATGAAAAGATTAATTACCTCGGTATGTGCGCCAGCAGGGCCGATTTTGGCTGGGTCAACCTGGATATCTTGTGCTGTCCATGCCGGTATTTGCTTGCGGGCTGCTTGTATGATACCCATTCCGCTTGGGAGACGCGGTAATCCAACCTCATTGCTCACGGTGACCAAGCAGGGCATTGGCGTCTCTACTACTTCGTAGCCATCTTCCATAACACGAAATACACGGAGCTTGTCGCCTTCTGGCTGAATGTCCTTAGCTATGGTGATTGCTGGGATGCCCAATATCTCGGCGAGAATTGACCCCACCTGTCCAGTGTCCCAATCAGCAGCTTGCCTACCGCATAGAATCAGATCATAGCTACCTATTTTTTTAATGGCTTGCGACAGTATATACGCAGTGCCAAAGCTATCGGAGTTTTCGAATGCTTGGTCTTGAAGTATTATTCCGTCGTCGCCCCCCATAGCTAATGCATGTTTGACCACATCAGAGACCTTACCTGGGCCCATGGTAATGACTGTGATTTTTGCGTTGTGTTTTTCTTTGAGACGGCAAGCCAATTCGCATGCCCGTTCGTCAAATACGCTGATCACTGGTGGCACTCCAGGGGGAGGTACTACCTTCTTGGTTGCTGGGTCGATCTTGAATTTAGCTGGCGGGACCTCTGGATCGGGTATTTGTTTGACGCAGACAATGATATGCATATTACCCTCCACTATGATGGTTGTTCGATTACTTGCTCAAGCAACTCGACTACGTCTTTTGCTTTTAATGCTTCTTGCATTTGTTTGTGTAAGATACCTTCTTCTAGCATTTGGAGGCAGTACGGGCAAGAGGTGGTCACGGTTTTGGCTGTAGTCTCCAGGACGTCATCAGTGCGGATGTCGTTGATTTTCTTACCAATCGGTTGTTCGAACCACATGTGTATTCCGCCACCACCGCAGCATAGACTCTTGCTCTTGGAGCGGTTCATCTCATCCAGCTTCAACCCCGGTATGGCATGAAGTATATCACGAGGTGCTGAATATATTTTGTTATAGCGTCCTAGATAGCAGGGGTCATGGTAGGTAGTGGCGAGGTCCAGTTCTTTAGTAATCCGTAATTTACCTTGCTTAATCAGGTCTGATATCAACTCGGTATGGTGTGTTACTTTGAAATTACCGCCGAATTGAGGGTATTCGTTTTTGAAGCTGTTATAGCAGTGAGGACAAGTGGCTAGAATGTGCTTCACATTGTATCCATTGAGCATGGCAATGTTTTGCTCAGCAGTTGTCTGGAATTGTATTTCATAGCCGGCCCGTCTGGCTGGGTCACCGCAGCATGGTTCCTCTTCACCAAGTATGCCGAAATCAATGCCGGCAGCTTTTAGTACCTTCACCAGCGATAGCGTGACTTCAACGTTGCGGTCACAAAGGGCGCCGGTGCAGCCGACCCATAGGAGCATATCAACATTACTATTTTCAGCCAGTGTCTTGAGTCCCAGACCAGTCGTCCAATCTCCCCTAAGGCGCAACGATTGGGCTCCGACCCACGGATGTCCCCTGCTCTGCATATTTCGCAGCATGAGCTGGACATTTTCGGGCATCTTGCTCTGCATCATAACCACATTTCGCCTGAGGTCGAGAATCTTGACGATATGCTCCAGGAAAACAGGACAGGACTCCTGGCAAGCGGCACAAGTGGTGCAAGCCCAGAACTCGTCTTCAGTTACGGCACCGCCGATCAGGGGTGGCAGGCTTTCACTACCATCAGCCTTGAACTGCGATGTTTTTAGCCATTGGGCTTTGAGGTCTTGTGTTAGCTTGCGTGGTGATAGTGGTTTCTCACTTAGATATGCAGGGCAAGCGTCCTGGCAACGGCCACAGTTGGTACAAGCATCGAGATCGAGTAGCTGTTTCCAGGTGAAATCTTTGATTTCTCCTACGCCCAGGGTCTCTGCAGTCTCGATGTTGATAGGTGCAGGTACGCCAACTGGCCCTATGTTTCGGAAGAAGGCGTTTAGTGGCGATATGATAATATGCTGAAGCTTAGAGTACGCGAGAGCTACGTATATGATGGCAGCATCAACCAAGATGGCGTGGAACCACCAAAGCCACCGGTGCAAGATAAGCAAAGTGCCCTCATCCAGTCCAGAAAATGCTCTGGCGAAGACATAGCCGCCGGGTGACCAGATGGCCCACTCAGGATGGGTTGCCAATTCAGTGACAGCTATTCTTAATCCTTCAATGATATAGCCAGTGATAATCACAACTGCGATGAGGGAAAGAATGATCCCGTCATCAAGAATCGTGTTCAGCCTATCTGGTTTCTGGACATATCGGCGATAAATGGCTATAAAAACACCAATAAGAGCTAGAATGCCAGAGATGTCAACTATGAGAGAAAACCAGAGGTAGGTACTGCCTTCTAGATGGATGTTTAGATAGTGGGTTGTGGCATCAACTG
>VGOF01000255.1 GCA_016875975.1 Chloroflexota bacterium
CTGGTGGAGAACGAAGCTGGCATCAGCTTCGACAATCCGGTGGACATCTCCAGCAGTTACTACAGCCCGGTCACCCGCGAAGGATTCAAAATCCTGGTCGAGTGTGATGTCATAGATATCGCTCTGTTTCACCTGCCATTGAGCATCATGCCGATAATGCGCACCCTGGATACCAGGGGGGCACTGTGGGTAATGGACAGCGCAGTCAAGGTCAAGAGGGAGAGCAGCAAGCCCATAGGGGCGGTGGTGTACAACATCGTGGGCGCTGAAGGCTGGGAGACAGCGTTCAAATGCCAGGAGCTGTGCCATGGGGTGGGGATACCCACCTATTTCTCCATAGACAGCGCCGCCAAGGCAATCAGCAGGTTCGTGGCATATCACGAGAGGCGAGAAGCCAAAAGCTAGATGCAGGATACCTGAAAATTGCAACTGCTGAACTAGCCACTGCGGCGGAATTCCCTTTCCAACTGGCGGGAGCTGAGATGAACCATGCTGGGGCGGCCGTGGGGGCAGGTGCGCGGCTTTTGGGTCTGCTCCAGTTGTCTTACCAGTTCCCTCATCTCCTCCTCAGTCAGTGATTCCCCAGCCCTGATGGCGGAGTGGCAGGCCAGCGATTCGGCTACCCTTTCCTCTCTCCTGGCTGGCTCCTCATCGCCAGCCAGAGAATCCAGCAAGGTCTTCACCGCTTCGGCTGGGTCTCCGTTCTTCACCACAGCGGGTAGTGCCCGGAGCAGGTAGCTGCGACCGCCGAAAGGCTCCAGCGTAAAGCCGAATTTGACCAGCAACTCGCCTTTTTCATTCAAAACCTGTTCCTGCTGGGGGCTAAGCTCTATGGTTACCGGCTCCAGTAGCCCCTGTATCTCCAGCTTCTGTTGGGAACGCTCCTCCAGTATTTTCTCGAACAGGATGCGCTCGTGGGCGGCGTGCTGGTCGATGAGGTACAGGCCAAGAGGCCCTTCGGCCAGGATATAGCTGCTGGATAGCTGCCCCACCACTCTGAGTATGGGCAAAGATGCCAGGTCGAAGCTCTCTGCTGATAGCAGAGGGGCTGGTTCTTCCTCAGTCTTGAACTTGGGTAATGGAGACTGAGCCAGGGAGTGTTCTATGGCTTTAATCACTGCAGTATAAACCGATTGGGAGTTCCTGAACCTGACCTCTGTTTTGGCGGGGTGCACATTGACTTCGAGGTCTTCCGGCGGCAACGCGATGTTAAGGATGGCGATTGGATTTTTGCCGCTCATAAGCTGTCCCTGGTAGGCGTCTGTGACAGCCTTGGCCAGCAGGCCACTGCGCACCCAGCGGCGGTTGACGAAGAAGCTGAGATAATCGCGCGTGGAGCGGGATAGCGATGGCGGGCTTATCAGCCCGGTGACCAGTGGCAGGTCATCAGTTCGGTCAACGTTCAGCATGCTGGTGGCTATGTCCATGCCGTAGACCTCGGCTGCCACATCCCTCAGCATGCCATTGCCCGTGGTCTGGAGCGTGGTTCGGCCATCGATGGATAGCGTAAACCTGACTTCAGGATAAGCTAAGGCGTACTGGCTGACCAGGTTGGCGATATGGCCGTTTTCGGTGGCGGGCGACTTGAGGAACTTCAGCCGCGCCGGAACATTGCGAAACAGGTGGCGGACGGTTACCGTGGTGCCGCGTGGTCGTCCCCTCTTCTCCCTGCTGATGATATCTCCATTTTGCAATTTTAGGTGGCTGCCCACAGCCTCGTCCTCTGCTATGGTAGTGATTTCCACATCGGCTACAGCGGCGATGCTGGGCAGGGCTTCGCCTCGGAATCCCAGGGTGGTAATACGCTCCAGGTCTGTCAGCCTGTCTATCTTGCTGGTGGCATAGCGGTGAAAAGCCAGCTCCACTTCGGTTTCGGGGATTCCACAGCCGCTATCGGCCATGCGGATGAGGCTAGTACCACCGCCCTGGACTTCCACGGAAATCAGCGTGGCATTGGCATCCAGCGCGTTTTCCACCAGCTCCTTGACCACCGAAGCAGGCCTCTCCACCACCTCACCGGCGGCAATTTTGGAGACAAGCTGCTGGTCTAAGACCTTAATGGGCATGGCATATTTTAGACGCATTAGGGCAAACAGGCAATCGGCTGCGCCGCTGCCTATTTGCCAGATGCAAGATTCAGGATGCAAGTGGCAAGACTTGAAACTCGCAACCTGCAACTTGTGACTGCCGACTATCGACTGTTGCCTGTTGCCTCACGCCTGTTGCCTTCGAGGCATAGGCATATATACTCGCTCTGGCATCGCCATGATAAGTAGAAAGTGTGGATGTCGGCCAGTCCAGTGCGGGCATTTTGGCGGTCAAAAAACGGGCAATCCAGCGGAAGTCAGAGCTTAGCTGCGGATGTTAAACTGCAGTTGGAAATAAAAGAAGGAGGTAAAAGACAATGGAATGGCAGTTGATAGTAGCACTCGCGGTGGTCATCCCAGTTATCCTCTTCCCGGCTGCCTTCGTCTGGTACCT
>VGOF01000256.1 GCA_016875975.1 Chloroflexota bacterium
TGCCATCTTTATCTATAATCCACCCGGAACCGGCTCCAGATTGTCTCTGTGGACCGTAGAAGAGACTCTGAGTTGACACTTCGGTGCTTATCGCTACTACAGATGGATATACTTTGGCCACCACATCGGCAATGCTTGGGAGTGTGGATGTGCTTCTCTCAATGGCTGGTGGTGTCCATGTAGGCTCAATTGGCTTTACAGTTGATCTGTTTGGGGATGCCTCAGCAGGTGGTAACGGTTTGGTGGTTTGTGGGAATACATAGAGACAACTTGCCAGGCTCAACAACAACGTTGTAACTAATATAACTGAGACGATCCTCTTCATCTATTTCCCCCAAATTGAATAGGTCAATCATCGGTTGATTCTAACACAAAGATTTGTTAGCGGCAAAAGGGCTCCTGGCCAGTCCCTTTCTATGTGAAACAGTTGGGGACCTTGGCCGAGAGCCCTTTATTTATACTATGGCTTAAGCCAGTTAAGCTTGTCCAAAGTGGGCGGGATTATGCTCCCACGTATTTCACTTCGGGCAGGTGAGTCAAGGCTTCCTTGACCTTCTCCTCAGGGTAATCGTAATCCTGGAGTCTTCCTGATAGATATTCGTCGTAAGCTCCTAGGTCAAAATGGCCATGCCCGCTCAAAGCTATGAGTATGGTCTTGGACTCACCTGACTTTTTACAGGCCAGTGCTTCGTCTATAGCTACCCTGATACCATGGTTTGGCTCTGGGGCCGGGATGATGCCCTCGGTTCTGGCGAATTGCATGCCAGCCTCAAATGTTGCGACTTGAGGCACCGCCTTGGCTTCGACAAATCCTAGCTGGTGGAGATGACAGATGATAGGTGCCATACCATGGTAGCGCAGTCCGCCGGCATGAATCCCCGGAGGGATGAAGGTGTGCCCAAGCGTGTACATTTTCGCTATCGGTGCCATGCCGGCTACGTCGCCGTAGTCCCAAGCATAAGGCCCTTTTGTCATGCTGGGACAAGCTGCTGGCTCTACGTTTATGATGCGCAGTTTTGGCTGCTTGCCTTCGATTTTGTCTTTGACGAAGGGTAGGTACGTGCCAGCAAAGTTGCTCCCGCCACCGATACAGCCGACGATTATATCCGGGTATAAGCCTGCCTTCTCCATCTGCATCTTGGCTTCCTGGCCGATTATGGTCTGGTGGAGCAAAACGGAGTTGATAACACTGCCAATAGAGTAGTAGGTGTCCTCGCGGCCGAAGGCATCCTCTATTGCCTCGCTGATAGCGATGCCAAGGCTGCCAGGCGAATTGGGGTCTTCAGCCAGTATTTTGCGCCCTATCTCTGTATCCTTACTGGGGCTGGCTACACACTTAGCTCCCCACGTCTCCATTAAGATGCGGCGATAAGGCTTCTGGTTATAGCTCACCTTTACCATATATACCTTGCAGTCAAGGCCGAAGAAAGCGCAACCCATCGACAGGGCACTGCCCCACTGGCCAGCGCCGGTCTCAGTAGCGAAGCGCTTTATTCCATCTTTCTTGGCATAGTAGGCTTGAGCCACGGCAGTATTAAGTTTGTGGCTGCCGGCTGGGCTTACACCTTCGTATTTGTAGAAGATCTTGGCTGGGGTATCCAGAGCCTTTTCCAAGCGATAGGCCCGGATTAGTGGGGTTGGCCGCCACAGCTTGTAGATATCCTGCACCTCTTCTGGGATTTCGATGTAACGTTCTTTACTGAACTCTTGGTCTCTCATTCCTGCTGGGAATAATGGAGGTGGCAAGATTGTAGGCTCCTTGGTGCCAGGGTGTAACAGTGGTGGTAGTGGTTTTGGCAGGTCTGGCAAAATGTTGTACCACGTTGTAGGCATTTCCTTTTCAGTTAGGATGTATTTAGTTTGTTTCATTTTGTTCCTCCTTTTTTAAGTTTCACTATTATTTCATAAGCGCGTAGAGACATTTACGATTGTGCGTGCCCCTCGCGGGGCCAGGCCCATGACATTGTTGACATCTTTAACCTCCTCGACTGCTCGACTTAAAACAAAAAGCCTCTCACCTAAAGGGGCGAGAGGCTTAGCTATCGCGGTGCCACCCTTCTTGGCCTTCCGAAGGCCATCTTTATCAGGTACAACCCTCGTTTGCTAGAGTGATACCCTGGGTTTTGATAACGCTACCCTTTGCGTCAAAGCCTACTTGTTGGCATTAACCAAGCTTTCAGTTTGCGGCTCCCAGTCCCATTCAGCTTCTGCGCTGGCGTCAGCTTTCACCTTATCTGACTCTCTGTGTCCCCGCTTAAAGCCTACTATTCCTGTTCCTAGCCTTTGTGTATTCAATTAGCTTTATAGTTTAGCAGTTTTTGGCGAATTGTCAAGCGAGGAAGATTGGTGGGGAGACATAAATGAGCGGGTATTAGGCATGGTAAAGCTAATTCTCGAGAGCAGTTTAGAGGCAGAGCTGTTGGAGGAGCTCCAGGTTAGCCGGTATAAAAGAAGCAGAG
>VGOF01000257.1 GCA_016875975.1 Chloroflexota bacterium
CCGATTCCGCCATATCCACGTCAAAGTAATGGTAGGCAAAGACCGAGCACCCCGGAGGCGGAACGCCGATGGTCTTGTCTTGCAAGCCCAGCTCATCTATCACCTCGCAGATAAGCCGATGGACAACGGAGTGACCGCACCCCGGGCAATAGTGGAAAACTGCTCGCTTCAGAGATTTAGGCCTGGAGAATATTTTTTTCATTTCAAACCCTTCTGGTAATAGAGCCTGGCAATGACTCGGCCAACCTCGCTGGGGATAGGGATAACGCCGCCAGGCCTGCCATAGAAAGCGACCTCGCCTCTCCCAGCCAGGGCAAGCTGCACATCTTCCAGCATCTGCCCCATGTTCATCTCAAAGACCAGGAAATAATTCACCGTCTTGGCCAACTCCTGGATTGCCTCGTCAGGGAAGGGCCAGAGGGTGATAGGACGCATCAATCCCACCTTCAAGCCCTCGGTTCTCAAAGTCCTGATAGCCCCTTTGGCTATTCGGGCTGCGATTCCAAAGGCAACCACCACCAACTGCGCATCTTCAGTAAGAAAAGTCTCGTAGGTAGTCTCTTCTTTCTTTATCAACTGGTATCTGCGGAACAAGCCCCAGTTTATCTCCTCCAATTCCGCTGGGTTAGAGGTAAAGGTCTTCACGATTTTGCTGGGGCGCCCCTTAGCTCCCCTGAGTGCTCCGCTTCTAATTGGCAATTCCGTCGGGGCTTCGTGCTTGAATTCCACCGGCTCCTTCATCTGTCCCAGCACACCATCTCCCAGAATCATGACCGGGACCTTGTACTTATCTGACAGGTCGAAGGCTCTGTGTGTGAGGTCAGCAATCTCCTGCACCGATGACGGCGCCAGCACTATCGTCCGATAGTCCCCATGCCCGCCCCCCCTGGTGGCCTGGAAATAGTCCGACTGCGCCGCCACGATGCTTCCCAGGCCAGGCCCGCCCCTGGACATGTTCACAATGACCGCCGGCAGCTCGCAGGCTGCCAGGTAGGAAATCCCTTCTTGTTTCAGGCTGATGCCCGGGCTGGATGATGAGGTCATAGCCCTGGCTCCCACCAGGCTGGCTCCATAGACCATGTTTATGGCTGCCACCTCGCTTTCCGCCTGGATAAACGTGCAGCCCTTTCTGCGGCTCAGGTGAGTAGCCATATATTCGGTCAGCTCGTTCTGTGGAGTGATGGGATAGCCAAAGTAGCACTGGCAGCCAGCCCTGATAGCCGCTTCGCCGACGGCGCTATTGCCATCCATTAGCACCTTAGCCACGGTACACCTCTATGGCCACTTCGGGACAGACCAAAGCACAAATGGCACAGCCGGTGCACTCACCGTTGTCATCGAATTTAGCTGTCATATAGCCGGCGGCATTCAGCTCGCTCGACTGCGAAATCGCCTTCTTGGGGCAGAAGTGTATGCAAAGCTCGCACCCCTTACAGAGCACACGGTCTATTTCGATACTACCTTTTGCTTTGGTTTCAGCCATTTCTTTATACGCAGTGCGTCTTAACCCGACAACAACCTATGATTTTATGCCTAAATCGCAATCAGGGCAAGTTTTCGGCGTTTGGCTGGCATGGACAGCCCCAAATTCGGGGGTGGGAAGAGGGGGGTGATTCCAGAGATACAGCAATTGCTCGTGCACAAGCTGTAGAGTTAAAAGGGTTTAAATGACCCGTCTGGGATTTCGTATACCATCCCAATTAAAACTGTCGGTCGGGGAAATTCTGATAGCAAATTCATTTTCTTCCTTAAGTACCAATAACAAATCCTTTCTTGCCACAATGAACACAGGGTGTCCCTCTTTTCCATAATCAACAACCTTACCTTTGTCATCTATTACAGTGAATATGGTATATGGAAACGCAGGATAATAATCTAAATTACCACTGAAAGGTATTCCTAGTGCATCACCAAAAGCGAAATACCCATAAGAATGTATAACATTCTTGAATTTATTCAATAATAGCTCATGATTTTGGGGTGTATACCCCACACCGCTTACAATAACCGTATCGATATGCCTGTTTTCTCCATAAAATAAATCAAAATGCGCGAGCATCATCCAAGCCGATCTAATTGTATTAATGCTCTGATCATAATCCATGAATCTATTTGTTTTCTCGACTTCAGGGCTAAAATAATCTCTAATAATCTTAATGATATTTGACTCACCCCGCTTAAGTGCGTCATCAAGTACCGGCTTAATACCCTCTACGCGCAGACCTACAAAATATGGAATACCCCCAAACCTGTTAACCATTAGCTCGTTAACATCCTTGTAGACGCTGGACGGGCCTTGAATAACCGCGTTTTTGACTTCGATATTTCTTCGCGAAATATAGAAATGCAAGTACTTTGACATGGTTTGAATATAGTTATTTCCCCACATACAGTACTTTTGTGGACCAGTGGTACCTGATGAAAACGAACATTTTATGTCAGTAGT
>VGOF01000258.1 GCA_016875975.1 Chloroflexota bacterium
TATGCCAAGCTGGCCAGAGACATGGCTAAAAGCGAGGAGAACCCGCTGAGGCGGGACGAGCTGGAAACCATCGTCAGAACCTGCGAATGGGTGCCCGAGAACCCGGCACGGACCTTACACGAAGCATTGCAGAGCTTTTGGTTCATCCATCTCATCGTAAATTTCATTGAGCTACCGCAGGTGGGCTGTGGGATAAGATTTGACCATTGCTTCAACCGCTTCTATGAGAAGGATTTAGCAGAGGGCAGGCTGAACAGGGAACAAGCCCAGGAACTCGTGGAATTCGTAATTGTGAAATTCCAGGAGACGGGCTTCCTTCATGCTCCGATATGGTCGGGCTTTGGTGGTGGCGCCCTGGGATTTCAGACAGTTACCGTCGGTGGCACGGATTCCGAAGGCAATGACATCACTAACGAGATGAGCTACATCGTCCTGGATGCGGTGAAAACTGTCAGGGCTATCGTACCACCGCTGGCTTTGAGATGGCATGACAAAATGCCCAAGCGACTGGTTCACAAGGCCATAGAAGTAATGGCCTCGGGCATGCCGCAGCCGGCTGTCTTCAATGACGAAGTAGTCATATTGAGGCTAGTCAGCCTTGGTTGCCCCCTTGAAGACGCCAGGAATTACTCCATCAACAACTGCATGGTGCCCACCATACCGGGAAAGAACTTCAACCACATATCAGATTGGGCTGATGGCATAGCACTTCCTCTATGCCTAATCACTGCCCTGGGCTTGAAACCCCTAGCGCTGTACGGCAAAGGAGGCGATAAGACCATCGACCCGCCAAAGCTAAGCTCCGCAGAGGAATTGATGGATGCCACCATCGAGAACTATCGGTGGCTGGTGCATCGATTGGTACAGATTGCCAACATCACTGATGCCCTCTACAAGGAATACGCACCCAGGCCATTCCTGTCAGCCGTGCTCGACGACTGCGTTGAGAGAGCACAGGATGTTAGAGACTGGAACTACACGCCAGATTACAGGGACCTGGTAGTCCTGGGACTCAATACAGTTGCTGACTCCATAGCAGCCATCAAGAAACTAGTATTCGATGAAAAGAAAATATCCATGGAGAAACTAATCGAAGCGCTAAAGGCCAACTGGCAGGGCTATGAAGACATACGAAGACTATGCCTCGAAGCCCCCAAATTTGGGAACGATGATGATTATGTAGACTCAATATCAAGGGAGCTTGGAAGGAGGGTTTCTGAAGAGACCAGAGGATGCAGAACCAACTGGGGCGGGCCTGTTACCGTAGACGGTACAGCAGCAACGGGATGGTGGAGTGGCGGACGCGTCCATCCTGCTACGCCGGACGGCAGAGTCGCCGGCGAGGCATTCAACGACGGCTCCATTTCGCCCATGGCTGGCCGAGACAAAAAAGGACCCACAGCAGTTCTGAAGTCTGTCTCCAAGGTTGACCCGCTATCAAGCTGGAACCATCTGTTCAACCAGACTTTCATGCCCCAGTATCTCACTGGCCACAACGCAGAGTCATTTGCCCAGTACCTGAAGACCTTCGCCGACTTGGGAATCCACCACATCCAGTTCACCACAGTGAGCAGAGAAGCCCTCGAGGACGCTCAGAAACATCCGGAGAAATACCCCAACTTGATGGTGAGGGTAGCCGGATTCGCTGCCTACTTTATAGACTTAGACAAGCACTTACAGGACTCGATTATTGCCAGGACCCCACAGTGCCTTTAAGGTTAATATTCTAAGACACAAAGTAAGGAGGATTAAGATGACTACCAGGACTCAGACTCTAATGGTGAACACCCCCATAAAGGCCCAGCAGATTGCTCTCCTGGAACTGAGCGAAGACATGAGAGCTACCCGCCCCGGATACCAGTGGTCGCTGGATTTGGAAAGGGCAAGGCTGCTCACCGAATCCTACAAGCAGACAGAAGGCGAACCCATGCCCCTGAGAAGAGCTAAAGCTTTAGCCCATATCCTGGAGAACATGACCATCTACATCCGGCCTGAGGAGTTGATTGTCGGCAACTACGCCTCTAACATAAACTCCGTTTCTTTCTACCCCGAGTTCGCCTGGAAATGGATAGCCAGGGAGACAGAGCCAGGCAAGATATACGCCAGCATGTTGACCGATGAAGGCCGCAAGGAGCTAAAAGAGATATGTAGCTACTGGGGCAACAACTCCATACACCACAAGCTTAGAAAATACCTTCCCGAAGAATTGCAGGACATCTTCTGGATTTTCAACTGGGAATCCACCACGCCTAACTACGAGAAGATATTGCGCCTGGGTTTGAAGGGCATCCTGGAAGAAGCCAAAGCCAGATTAAAGAAGCTCGACGAAGAATACGTGGCTGAGTCCATAAACGGCATCGACTTCGTACACAAGAAGGACTTTTTGAACAGCACCATCATAACGCTGGAGGCCGTCATCAACTGGGCCAAGCGATATGCCA
>VGOF01000259.1 GCA_016875975.1 Chloroflexota bacterium
CCACGTCGCCCTTTTTCCGAAGGGCTCCTCGCAATGACGAAAGGGGCAAAATAATATTGGTAATTATTCCTAATAAACGTTATCATTTATGTATGTTAAACCGCTCATTTAAGGAGGTCAAAACAATATGGCGGTAGTTGAAAAAAAGAAACAGAAAAGCTTGAGGCGTGAAAAGGTGGAGGAGATAATCAAGGCCGAGGACCAGTGGGAACCTATAGGTCATACTCCGATGCCCGAGCTCCCGGATTTGAGGAACTGGGATATGCGGCTGCTAAAGACCTACAAGCCCTTCTACGCTCCGATGTGCGACCTGTGCTGCTTCTGCACATACGGTAAGTGTGACCTCACCGGTGACAAGCGGGGGGCCTGTGGCATCGACATCGCCACACAGCAAGCCAGGGTTGTTCTCATGGCCTGCTGCATGGGTACTGCCTGCCACGGCGGCCATGCCCGGCATGTGCTGGACTATCTTATTGAGAAACGCGGCAAAGACTTCAAGATCAACCTGGGCGACAACGTGCTGGTGGAGGCACCGCACTGCAGGTTAGTCCTGGGGCTGAAGCCGGAGACCCTGGGCGACCTGGAGAAGGCCATCGAGTATGTGGAGAATCAGCTTATCCACTGCGTCTCGGCGCTGCACACCGGCCAGGAGGGCTCGGCCCTGGACTTCGAATCCAAAGCAATGCATATCTCCATGCTTGACCACGTAGCCCTGGAAGTTGGCGACATCGCCGAGATAGTGGGCTTCGGTTATCCTACCTCAGTGGCCGATACACCGCTGGTAGAGCTGGGCTGGGGCGCTGTGGACAGGACCAAGCCTGTCATTCTCCTAATCGGACACAACCCGGTGACCGCCATCCCCATTGTCGATTACCTGAACCAGAACGGCTTGCAGGACAAGGTTGAAGTCGCTGGTATCTGCTGCACCGCCCAGGAAGTGGTGAGATACAGCTCCAGAGCCAAGGTAGTTGGCCCACTGTCCCGTCAGCTTTTCTTTGTGCGCACAGGCATTGCCGATGTCATCGTCACCGATGAGCAGTGCGTCAGATGTGATACCCCAGGCGAAGCTGCCAAGGTCGGCACAGCATTGATAGCCACTAATGACAAGATTTGCTATGGGCTGGAGGATGCCAGCAAACAGGACGCCGACAAGATAGTCAAAGATATGGTCGGCGGTAAACAGGTGTTGATATTTGACCCTGACAAGGCTGCCGAGGTAGCCGTTAAGATAGCCCTGGAGCTGGCGCCGAAGCGCAACAAGGTGCTGGTGAAGGCTGAAGAGGTGCCAGCGATGGCCAAGGACCACAAGCTGTGCAATATGTGCAGCCAGGTCTGTCCCAACCTGCTTCCCGTGGGCGATGCCATCGAGGCCGCCAAAAACGGCAACTTGCAGCCGCTGACTGATGTGTTCAACCGCTGCATCGGCTGTGGCAAATGCGACCAGGAGTGCCCGCGCCACGTGCCCATAATCAGGATGATGCAGGCTGCTGCCAGTTGGGAGAGCTGGAAGATGCGGGTAGGCCGCGGCCCCATCATGGATACCGAAATCAGGAAGGTAGGCGCACCCATCGTGCTGGGCACCATCCCTGGCATCGTCGCCATCGTCGGCTGCTCCAACTTCCCCGAGGAGATCGACGAGATTGCTGATATAGCTGAGGAGTTTGCCAAGAGGAAATTCATTGTGGTGCTAAGCGGCTGTTCTGCTATGGCGGCGGGCATGAAAAAGGACAAAGAGGGCAAGACAATCTACGAGAAATACCCGCCTGATTTCGACGCCGGCGGCGTGCTCAATGTAGGCTCCTGCGTGGCTAACTCCCACATCACTGGCGCCGCCATCAAAGTAGCCAACATCTTCGCCACGCTGCCGCTGAGGGGCAACTACGAAGTCATCGCCGACTACAACTTGAACCGTGTCGGAGCCTGCGGCTTGGCCTGGGGCGCTTACTCCCAGAAAGCAGCTTCTATCGCCACCGGTTGCAACAGGTTGGGAATCCCGGTAGTGCTCGGCCCCCATTCTGCCAAGTACCGCCGTCTGTACATAAGCAACAAGGAAGAGGACGATTGGACAGTGATGGACGGCAGGGAGAAGAAACTGGTCAACACCGAGGAACCTTCGCCAGAGCACCTGATAACAGTGGTAGAGTCCAAGGAAAGGGCGATGATCACTATCGCCAAGCTCTGCATCCGGAAGAACGATACTGCTCAGGGCAGGCAGCTCAAGCTCACCCACTATATCTCGCTGTATAAGCAGTACATGGGCACCCTGCCCGAAGACCTGCACCTGTATATCAGGAAGACCACTGACATACCTATCTTCTACAAGAAAGAAATCATGCCTTACCTGGAGAAGGTGGGTTGGAAGGAGAAGCCGGTATTGACGCTGCCCACCTTGATCGGCACCTACGAATCGGAGGTACCTATAGATGCCG
>VGOF01000260.1 GCA_016875975.1 Chloroflexota bacterium
TAATACTGGGTAGGGTAGCTCCAGCCGGGCCGCCCCCGTTGTAGCTCAGGGTATAGGTGCCGGCAGGCACACCAGGGAAATTAGCGGGCACCGAATGATGAGAATCGCTATACGGCCCGTGTAATGTATAGTCTGTGGCACCAGACCAAGCAGCACCATCAAGAGTGGCGCTGACGTTGATGTTAGAGGTCGCATGCCTGTGGAAGTTCAACGTGAATGCCAGGGAGCTGCCAGCGGTCAGGATTTGTGTAGGAGAAGGGGTGATGCTAGCCAGCGATGCTCCCGCCGGGCCACCATAATTATATGTAACTGTATAAGTTCCGTGAGACAAGTCGGCGAAGTTGCCCGGCACAGCAGCTCCCGACCTGGTAGTCGGCCCAGTTATGGTGAAGTCAACAGTACCAGTCCACGGTGTTCCGTCCAGAGTAGCGTAGACTGATATCCCCCCAGCAACAGGGCCTCCACCACTGGTCTTGAAAGACCAGGGAGTTGACCAGCCTGAGGTCTGCCCGGTCCTGCTGGCGCTCACCCGCCAGAAATAGGTCCGGCCATGCTTCAAATTGCCAGATGGCACTGTGTAGGTAGGGCTGGTGACACTGGCAGCGTCAACAGCTATCGTCTGAAAATTGGTGTCTTCGGCAATTTGCACATGGTAAGAAGTAGCTATGGCTGTGCAGCTCCAGGCCAAGACCGGTGTCAGGGAGTCCACAGAACTGCCGTCCGACGGTGTCTCCAACTCTACCGCTATAGGCGTTGGTGGGACACATCCTGAAGCAAGAAGGACAAGGGCAACCACTAAGAGAGTCACCAGGGCTTTCATACCAAACCTCCTGTGCAACTATTATCGTAACAGCTACAAAACTGACGAGCGCTTCAGGAACACCTAGCGCTACTTATCTTCAGGCAATTTACCAGGGAAAAGACTCCGGGCAATGTAATACTTTTGCGTTCCCTCGTCGCTCAAGGTGACATAGCACACTATGATATCCCCGATACTAATCGCAGCGACGAATTCGCCAGTGAGCACTGTAATAACCTTGCCCACCTTGTCCTTAGTTGGGTTGTTTTTGACACCTTCCACATCCTTCGACTCTAGAACCTTTATGTCCATCTCTGCATATCCAGCGGGATTCTCGCGGACAGCCAGTACCTCAGCCAGCACAGCACTGTCGTTTTTCCTGGCAAGCGCCTACTCAGGAGTTGGTTGAGCATCCTTCTTGCCACAGGTTGTCAGGGTCGGAACTAAAAACGCAATAGCTATGATAGCTATAAGCAGCAATTTGCTTTTCGGTGACATCTCTCCTTCCTTTCGAGGTAAAACTCTAAACATAGTAACATCTTGGGCTATTACTTTCAATCTCTAGTTAATTAACGACGGGAGAAGGATGCTCTTGGAAGGGATGGATTCGTGCTACTAGCGAAAACAAGAAGGGATAATTTGTTCTCAAGTGCTCTGCATAGTATAGCCACTCAGCAACGAGGTGACGATAAACCCGCTCGATGTCTCCGCTGATATGACTAAGGTCAGTCGGGGGCGAAGCCATGACTGAGGGTCTCAGTTCCAGCTCCTCGGCCAGGTGGAAGACAGACCACAGCAGGTTGGTGAAGCGTTCGTGCTCCAGGAGGTTGGGGTTTTCCAGCAGAGCCAGCAGGAACTGCCGCTTTTGTATTAGAAACGTTCGTAAGCTTTGCAGGTCTATCCTGGTGCTATCAGGGCCTCCTTTGAAGCCATGCGCCCAGGTAACCGCCCTGGTGAAATCAGCATGACACCAATTGCCTTTGATGGCAAGGCACTGGCAAATTTCCTCGGTCTTTTCAAAACATCCCAGCAGTCGCCCCAGCAATTCATTCCCCACCTCGCTGAAAAAGGCACCGATTACCATATTCAGCTTCTTCATGGTGGCCTGTTTCTCCCGATATGCCAGGATGCGCTCTATTACAACCACTACCAGGAAAACCTCCAGCGGTAAGAATGCCAGGTCGCCGAGCATATAAATGAATATGTGATGCGGGTCTTTGAATATCAGGAAATGGAAGAAGTACAGCAACACTGACGTGGCGATGAATACAGCGGCCAGGATAAAAATGGTGGTATGTCGTCTCATGGTTATTGCTCCAGGCTAGATTCAGGTGTTGTCGGCAGGTAGATGATACCATAAATACGTTGAGAATAGACGCATCAATGCGTTGGCGGTAACCATGAAGGCTATCCCTGTTGACATCTGTTTTGTAGCTATGGTACTATCTGCACTAATGAGGGTCGAGATGAGTAACCAGGTAAGTTTCAGCTTTTCTTTTTCGTCTTCACCTTTACCAAGCCCTGGCTGACGCCTGGGAGAGCATCTGGCTAACGAAGAGCAGGGAAAGAATATAGAAAACAAGAGGGGCCTCCCAGGCGGGAGGCCCCTTC
>VGOF01000261.1 GCA_016875975.1 Chloroflexota bacterium
TTGCCAGCCAAGTTCTGGTCGAAGAAAAGCTCAACCTAGCAGTTGTAGGCCCTGTCAAAAAACAAGAACCAATAGCCAGGTTGCTCAAACTCTAGAACCGATTTACCAGAAAAAGAGAGCCGCTTATGAGGCGGCTCTCTCCACCACGATTCATCAACGCTGAATTAGTATTCCGGCATCGGTGGCGCTGCTGGTGCCTTTTCCTTCTCAGGTATATCGGACACCAGGGACTCAGTAGTCAGAATCATGTTAGCGATACTGGAAGCGTTCTCTAACGCAGTCCTGGTAACCTTAAGTGGGTCAATGATACCCCGGGCCACCATATCGCCATAGTCCATCTTTACAGCATCAAAACCGACGCCTTTCTTGCTTCTTTTCACCTTGTCCACCACAACCGAGCCTTCCTCGCCAGCATTTATGGCTATCCAACGTAGCGGTTCATCAAGCGCTCGCTTCAGAATAGCTAAGCCGGTGACCTCGTCGCCCTCCGCCTTGATCTTCTCCAAAGCCACCGAGGCATTGAGTATGGCAACGCCTCCTCCAGGCAGTATACCCTCTTCAACCGCTGCCCTGGTAGCTGAGAGAGCATCTTCCACCCTGTGCTTTTTCTCTTTTAGCTCGACCTCAGTGGCTGCTCCCACTTTAATTACGGCCACGCCGCCAGCCAACTTGGCCAACCTCTCCTGAAGCTTTTCCTTGTCGTAGTCAGAAGTAGTTTCATCGATCTGTGCCTTGATCTGCTTAATCCGAGCTTTAATGTCATCCTCAGACCCTTTGCCTTCGACAATGGTGGTGTTGTCTTTATCTGCTACCACCTTGCGAGCCCTGCCAAGGTCAGCCACTGTAGTCGAGTCGAGCTTCCTGCCAACCTCTTCGGAAATGACCTTGCCGCCGGTCAGGACAGCAATATCCTCAAGCATTGCCTTCCGCCTGTCGCCGAAACCCGGAGCCTTGACCGCCAGGCAGTTGAGTGTGCCACGGAGCTTGTTAACCACCAGTGTTGCCAGGGCTTCGCCCTCTATGTCTTCAGCGATAACCACCAGGTTCTTGGAAACCTGGAGAATTTTCTCCAGGACAGGCAACAGCTCCGCTATAGCCGAGATTTTCTTATCCGTAATCAAGATGTAGGGGTCTTCTAGCTCGCACTTCATCAACTCCGGATTGGTGATGAAATACGGACTGATGTAGCCGCGGTCGAATTCCATGCCTTCCACAAAGTCCGTCTCAAACAACAGGCCTTTAGATTCCTCCACGGTAATCACGCCGTCCTTGCCGACCTTCTCCATGACTTCGGCAATCAAATTGCCAATCTCAGCATCGACCGCAGATATGGTTGCCACCTGGGCTACCTGCTCCTTAGTGGTCACCGGAATCGCCATTTTCTTCAGTTCGCCTACGATGGCGATGACGCCCTTTTCAACACCTCGCTTTAGAGCCATGGCATCAGCGCCGGCAGCTATGTTCTTGAAACCCTCATTCACAATTGCCTGCGCCAGAACTGTCGCTGTAGTAGTACCATCTCCGCACTTGTCGTTGGTCTTGCTGGCAGCTTCTTTAACCAGTTGGGCACCCATGTTCTCAAACGGATCGGGCAGCTCAATGTCCTTGGCTATCGTCACGCCATCATTTATTACCGAAGGTGCACCCCACTTCTTATCCAAGGCCACAGGACGTCCTTTCGGCCCCAGCGTTACCTTGACTGCGTTAGTCAACGCATCAATGCCCGCTTTAAGTGAGCGCCTTGCATCTTCGCCATATAAAATTTGTTTCGCCATTCCTGAATACCTCCTTAATTATGCAATCCTTAGAACTAGAACTTATCCTCACCACTAGCCTTTCTTGGCCAGTATGTCACTTTCCCTGAGGATAATCAGCTCCTCATCATCCTCTTTGACCTCGGTGCCACCATACTTGGCATAGAGCACCACATCACCCACCTTGACATCCATGGCTATACGTTTGCCATCGTCTGTCATCTTACCCGGCCCCACAGCAAGCACCTTGCCCTCCTGCGGTTTTTCTTTAGCCGTGTCTGGCAGGACGATACCGCCCTTGGTGACATCCTCTTTGGGTATAGGCTTAACTACTACTCGATCACCCAAAGGTTGAAGTTTAGTCGCCATCTAACACCTCCTGTATCTGATTTATATTTAATTTTAGCAGTCTCGGGCAGAGACTGCTAATTATATTAACACAAAGAAATGAGCTTGTAAAGACCCAGCTGCTAGTCCCAGTCGCTAGTCTAAGAATATCTCAGGGGTGACAGCAGGCTACATGTCATAGCCAGCTTTCTTGTAATCTTCCCTTGCCCTCTCCTCCAAACCTGCTTTGTCCGCCGTCTCGGCGGCATGGCTCCACATCCCTTCCCGCTCGTAATTCCGTATTT
>VGOF01000262.1 GCA_016875975.1 Chloroflexota bacterium
AGGGAAGAAGTCGAGGCAGCTATCGCCGCCCTTGACCTACCCGGCACCCCACACTCACCAGAGAAGAAGCAGGAGAAGGAAAAGAAAAAGAAGAAAGAAAAGGAAGCAGAGCCCCCTGCTCCTGCTAAGACCACCACCAGGTCAAAATCCAAGGAAGACAAAACATGAGACACAAGCTATCCGGAAGAAAACTGAGCAGGCCCACATCTCAACGCTGGGCCTTGTATCGCAATTTGGTGACCGACCTATTCAGGTACGAGAAAATCGTCACCACCGAGGCCAAGGCCAAGGAAGTGCGAAGCCTGGCTGAAAAGATGATCACTCTGGGCAAAGAGGGAAGCTTAGCCTCGAGACGACGGGCACTGGCCTTCGTCTATAACAAGAAAGTCGTAGATAAATTATTCGACGAGCTTGCCACCAGGTATGCAGAGCGTGCCGGTGGCTACACACGGATTGTGAAGTTGGGCCCCAGGTTGGGCGATGGTGCTCACATGGCTCAGCTTGAGATGGTGAGGTAACAGGCCATAGTTGGCAGAGTTCCTTAACAGCATAAACAAGATTATCCTGATTTTAGAGTATGACGGCAGGCGCTATCATGGTTTCCAATGGCAAGCTAATGCGCCGACTGTCCAGGCAGAATTGGAGCAAGCCATAGAGAAGGTTACAGGTGAAAATCTCAGGGTAATCGCCGCCAGCAGGACGGACGCCGGAGTACATGCTACAGGACAGGTGGTCAGCTTCAGGACAAGCTCCAGGCTGTCAGCCCAAACTCTGGCCCGGGCTCTGAATTACTACCTGCCAGAAGATATAGCGGTCAAGGGAGCTTGCCAAGCTGATGCCGACTTTAACGTCAGACGCCATGCCCTCAGCCGGGAATATGAGTACCGTATCATAACTAGCCGTAGTCGGTTGCCCCTGGCTCAGGGTTCTGCCTACATAGTGCCTTATGAATTGAATATAAAAGAAATGAACAAAGCTTGTGAGTTATTGAAAGGGAAACATGACTTCGCTTCCTTTGCGGCTGCTTTGCGTCCGCTTCGGGACACAGTGCGCGAAGTATACGAAGCACGGGTGACCAGCGAGGGACACCTGCACACCTTTTACATGGTTGCTAATTCCTTCCTGCCACACCAGGTACGCAATACAGTAGGCTTGCTCATCAGGCTTGGAATTGAAAAGGTGGGACTCGATAAGTTCCGCCACATAATGGAAGCAAAGAAACCAGGCTTGGCAGGCCCTGCTGCGCCAGCGCGTGGCCTGTGCTTGACCAAGGTAAATTACCCCATCGACTTGGAGTTTGCGATATGAAAACCTATTCAGCTAAGGCAAAAGACATTCAGCGACAATGGCATGTCATCGACGCTTCTGGCAAAACCCTGGGCAAGGTTGCCACTCAGGCAGCTACCTTGCTCATTGGCAAGCATAAGCCGATGTACACACCTCATCTGGATACCGGCGACTATGTCATCGTGCTCAACGCTGAAAAAATCAAGGTCACCGGCAAGAAGCTGGATGACAAGAAATACCATCGCTACACCGGGTACCCCAGCGGCCTGAGAACAGAAACGCTCAGGGAAATGCTGGCCAAGCACCCCACCAGAGTTCTTGAGCATGCCGTAAAGGGCATGTTACCTCACAACTCGTTGGGCAAAGCCATGTACAAAAAGCTGAAGGTTTATGCTGGAGACAGCCACCCCCACCAGGCACAGACCGCTGCTACCAAGACCACCAAAGGAGGAAGCAAGAGCTAATGACCACGCAGACCTATAATCGAGGTACGGGAAGACGTAAGTGCGCTATAGCTCAGGTAAAGCTGTCCCCAGGCAGCGGTAAAATCACCATTAACGGCAAGCCCTATGAGCAAGTGTTCCCCAGGGTTGACCATCGCAATTACATAGAGCAGCCCTTTGTGGCTACAGATACGCTGGGTAAGTACGATGTCGAAATTAAGGTCACGGGTGGGGGCATCAGCGGACAAGCCGGGGCTATCCGCCATGGCATTGCCCGCGCCCTGGTTGCCACCAAAGAGCAGTTCAAACCTCTTCTGCGCCAGGAAAGTCTACTGACACGCGACCCTAGAGTCAAGGAACGCAAAAAGTACGGCCTGAAGCGTGCCCGCAAGGCACCGCAGTACACCAAACGCTAAAATCCTCACTGGCCCTGCAGTCCATTATTATTGAGCACAATGCCCCGGTGGGGCAGTATCTCAAAGGGATGGTCCTGGATATCGATGGCCGTGGCGCGCATCTTCCTTACAGTCAGCGTGCGGACTCGCTTCCCGCCTCGTTCACCTATCCCCAGCACAATCACTCCCTCCGTTACCAACTCCTCAACCCCGTAGCGCGATAGCACCGAACTGCCTGCTAAGATATCGGAAAT
>VGOF01000263.1 GCA_016875975.1 Chloroflexota bacterium
TGGCATATCGCTTGGCCCAGTTGATGACGGCCTCCAGCGTTATGATGGTGCTGTTCAAAAAGTCCTTCTTGTGTACGAAGTCGATGCCGTTTATGGACTCAGCCACGTATTCTTCGTCGAGCTTCTTCAATCTGGCTTTGGCTTCTTCCAGGATGCCCTTCAAACCCAGGTGTAATATCTTCTCGTAATTAGGTGTGGTGGACTCCCAATTGAAAAACCAGAATACCTCAGCCAGCTCTTGTGGCAAGTATTGCTTGAGCCTGTGGTGTATGGAGTTGTTGCCCCAGTAGCTGCCGATTTCCTTGAGTTCCTTGCGGCCTTCATCGGTCAACATGCTGGCGTATATCTTGCCTGGCTCCGTCTCCCTGGCTATCCATTTCCAGGCGAATTCGGGGTAGAAGGGGACAGAATCTACATTGGATGCGTAGTTGCCAACAATCAGCTCCTCAGGCCGGATGTAAATGGTCATGTTTTGCAAGACGCGGGACAGGGCCTTAGCCCTTCTCAGGGGCATGGGTTCGCCCTCGGTCTGCTTGTAGGATTCGGTGAGCAGCCTTGCCCTTTCCAAATCCAGTGACCACTGGTATCCGGGGCGGGTAGCCCTCATCTCTTCGCTCAGTTCCAGGAGGGCAATCTGCTGGGCCTTTATGGGGGTATTCACCATTAGAGTCTGAGTCCTGGTAGTCATCGCGTCCTCTCCTGCCGTTCGTTCATCTTCAGCCACCAGAGATAGAAGCAGCCTCTAGCTCTGTGGCCTCGCCAGCCTGTTTGCAAAGCAGAGTTACAGGCATAATCATTATATATCACGATAAGCCCCGCGTCACCACTTGACAGCGCTGACATGACAATGGTATGTTGCTCATGTTATTATAACAGATGCAACTATTTCATCCATTATATTTCCTCTATGCAAAAAGTCAAGCTTTAGTTTATAATGTTAGAGTAAGGCGTTCAGTCTGGTTCGGGAGGTGATTGGTGAGCGATTTTGAGAACAGAGTAGAAGACCTGGCACACGAAATCAGGGAGCAGTCTAATCGCCTGTCTGTAGATACCTTCATCACATTAGTCCATGTGACAGATATATTAGAGCGGTATCTTGATGTTGAGATGCGGCAGGCGGGCATAAACCGAACTAATTACACGTTGTTGAATCACCTGATAGTACTGGGGGGGACAGCTACTCCGACCGAGTTGAGCAAGCGGGTGTTTCGTTCTAAACATGCTATTACCAGGGCTGTGGATACGCTGGAGAAAGATGGATGGGTTAAAAGGGAAGGGATAGGAAGGGACCGACGTAATAGAAGGGTCGCGGTGACCACAAAGGGCTTGAATCTGGTGCGGAGGATGGTTCCATTCAGGGAGGAAACGGGCTCAAGAATTATGTCGGTATTGGATGGTACGGAAACAGCGCAGCTAGGTACCGCACTGAAGCGACTACGACGCCATCTGGTTAGCCTGATGGAATGAGTTGCTAGATATATTCCGAATAACAGGGAGGAGCGAATTGACTAATAGAAAGACGTTGCATACTGAACTCTGTGATATGCTGGGCATTGAGTATCCAATCCTGCTAGCAGGCATGGGCGGCATTGCCGGTGAAGGCCATGCGGCGCAGCCCAAGCTGGCGGCAGCGGTATCCAATGCCGGCGGTATGGGTGTGTTGGGGGCTACCGGATTGCCTCTGGATGAACTCCGCTCTGAGATCAGGGAAATCAAGAGGGTGACCGATAAGCCCTTTGGTGTGGACGTGCTGCTTCCAGAGGGTATAGGTGAGGCACCACCGCCGGACATATCCATGGCGGAGCTGAAGAAGCAGTTTGTGCCTCAGCCCCACATGGACTTTGTGGAGAAGATGGCTGCGGAGTACGGCGTGGCTCTCAAGGAGGCCAAGACAGACCTGGTCTTGAGCGTGGAGCACTCCAAGAAGCAAATACAGGTGATGCTGGAGGAGAAGGTTCCGCTCTACTGCGCTGGCCTGGGAATCCCGGACTGGCTGGTGCCCATGGCTCACGAGGGGGGTATGAAGGTTTTGGGGCTAGCGGGCAATGTCAGGGGGGCAATGCGCCACAAGAAGGCTGGCGCTGATTTCATAGTGGCTCAGGGACACGAGGCGGGAGGGCATACTGGCAGGATAGGCACGCTGGCTTTAGTCCCACAGGTTGTTGATGCCGTAAAGCCCACACCAGTGCTGGCTGCAGGGGGTATAGGCGATGGTAGGGGCCTTGTGGCTGCGCTGGCGCTGGGGGCTATGGGTGTCTGGGTGGGCACTGCTTTTCTCTTCGCCGAAGAG
Organism: Chloroflexota bacterium; assembly: GCA_016875975.1. Lineage (GTDB taxonomy): Bacteria > Chloroflexota > Dehalococcoidia > GIF9 > UBA5629 > VGOF01. The sequence goes on from VGOF01000263.1 coordinate 2,291, forward strand.
GCCAATGTCATTGAAGTACATCGGAAGGCATTGATAGCTGCCAATGAAGAGGATACCAGGATAAGCAGGGTGTGGTCGGG
>VGOF01000264.1 GCA_016875975.1 Chloroflexota bacterium
TGTCCTAACAGTGGCTCATTATACAACTATGAAGCTGTGGTAGGGAAGAAGGCGAGGGTAAAGCCTGGGGCCATACGTGTGGTGTGAGAGACGAGGTTGACAGCTGGGCGTGCAAGTGATAGAAGAATGATGTATGGTTGAGTCTCTAGTTGAGCGGGTGGCTGCTGATTTGGTCAGGAGCAAGTATGCAATCGCACTGACCGGTGCGGGCATTTCCACGGAATCAGGGATTCCCGATTTCCGCGGGCCGAATGGTATCTGGACCAAGAACCCGGAGGCGGAAAGAGCTGCTTATCAGACTTATGATAAGTTTTTGCGTGACCCGAAGGAATACTGGCAAGCGGTGTCTGGCGGGGTTTCCTTTTACCATGACCTGAGGCAGGCTGAGCCGAATCCTGGCCACTGTGCCATGGCTGAGATGGAGAAGCTGGGAATCCTGAAGTGCGTAATCACTCAAAACATAGACGGGTTGCACCGGAAGGCGGGGAGCCGACGCGTATTGGAATATCACGGTGCGGTGAACAGGCTAAGATGCCCCTCTTGCAGTTCAAGGTTCGAATTTGAGGAGTACGAGATGGATGGAGCGGACGAGCCTTTGCTACCGCTGTGCAAGAAGTGCCAAACCCCAATCAAGTTAGACGTGGTGCATTTCAATGAGCCGATTCCATCGGATGTGGCTCGCCAGAGTCTAGAGGAGACATGGAAGTGTGATGTGATGTTAATTTGTGGCACCTCGGCAGTGGTATATCCCTTTGCCCAATTGCCGCGGATAGCACGGCAGCGCAAAGTTGAACAAGAGCAAAAGGCCAAGTCAGGTCTTTACTTTGTGAAGGAAGTGGCGGCTGCCACAATAGTGGAAGTTAATGCGGAACCGACGCCTCTGACCCAGGAGGGGATTTCAGATTACATCATCCAGGGGAAGACTGGCGATATCTTGCCCCAGATTGTGGCGCAGGTGAAGCGGTTTAGCAGGTAGTTTGCTGGCAGTCTGTGTCCAGATTTGGCGATGGCTTCTAGCCCATCTTGCGCAATTCTGCACGGAGTACTTTGCCCATCAAGTTCTTGGGCAATGCCTCTATAAACTGGACAACTTTCGGTGTTTTGTATGTGGGCAAGTAATCTTTGCAGAATGCCAGAATCTCGCTTTCGGTGGCCTGCTCGCCGGCTTTAAGGACTATGAAAGCTTTCACCTCTTCGCCATAGACTTCATCGCGGATGCCGGCGACTCCCGCCTCGGCTACCTTGGGATGCTTGAAGAGAACCTCCTCAACTTCTCTTGGGGAGATGTTTTCTCCCCCCCTGATGATTATGTCCTTTTTACGGTCGGTGATGTAGAAGTAACCGTCCGCGTCCATGTAGCCTATGTCTCCGGTATGAAGCCAGCCATCCTTCAAGACTTCGGCCGTTTCCTTGGGGGCATTCCAGTATCCCTTCATCACTGTGGGCCCTTTTATTACCAGTTCTCCAACCTGTCCTGGTGGTAATTCCTTATCATTATTGTCGAATATCTTGATGGTGTTGCACTTAAGAAGGCATTTCCCGATAGAGCCATACTTGGGTGGCAGGTCTGCTGGTTGTCCTGTGGTGGTGGCTCCCGATTCAGTTAGCCCCCAGCCTTCCCTGATGTCTATGCCGGTGCGCCTCTTCCATTCCTGTGCTATCTCCACAGGCAGCGCACTGCCGCCGGAGATGCATTCCTTGAGTGAGCTTAAATTGTACTTGTCAAAGTCGGGGTGGTTCAGCATTAAGATATACATGGTGGGGACCATGGCCACGCCTGTGACCTTGAAGGTCTCTATGGCCTTCAGGGCTTCTTCGACATTGAACCACTTAAGGACGACGGCCTTTGTTCCCATGAAAACACCTAGGTTGCTGAAGGCGATGCCGTAAGAGTGAGACAGTGGCAGCACTGCCAGTCCGATGCCGGTGCGGTCCATGCCGGTGGTGTGTTGCACTATGTCAACGGGCTGGAGCGTCCTGGAGTCGATTGCCTTGCTGGTCAACCTCAGGTCGACAGGACGCCGGACCAGGATGTAGTAGTAGAACTCGATTGCGTTAATATAAAGGGAGAAATGGGTGTGCATCACACCTTTGGGTTGTCCTGTAGTTCCTGCGGTGTAGATAAGTGCAGCCAAGTCATCATTGTCGGTAGTTTCAATTTCCAGCTCTGGAGGGTTCTTTGACAATAGCTCGTTGTAGGAGACGGTTTCAGGGATATCGTCGCGCTCGGTAGTTATGACATATTTGAGTTCAGGGGCGTGGGCTTGAGCCTGCTGCGCCCAGACGACGTATTCCGGACTGGTGATGACAGCTTTTGCTCCACAGTCGCGGAATATATACGCCGACTGGTCGGGTCTGAGG
>VGOF01000265.1 GCA_016875975.1 Chloroflexota bacterium
TATTCATCAACCAATTGAGGGAGAAAGTGGGCATTATTTTCGGTAGTCCTGAGGTTACTCCCGGCGGGCGGGCCTTGAAATTCTATAGCTCGGTGAGGATTGATTTGCGGAAGGGCGATACTATAAAACAAGGTCAGGATGCGGTGGGCATGCGAGTCAGGGCGCGGGTGGTCAAGAACAAGATGGCACCGCCTTTCCGGCTGGCTGAATTTGACATAATGTTTAAGCGGGGTGGTATAAGCAAGGAGGGTGATATCATTGATATGGGCACTGCTCTCGGGATAATAAAGAAATCCGGGACATTCTTCATGTACAATGAAGTGAAATTGGGGCAAGGCCGCGAAAACACCAGGGATTATCTGCTCCAGCATCCAGAAGTTGCTGGTGAAATCGAGAAACAGGTCAGAGCCGCTGCAAGCTCTTCTGCAAGTTTGGGTGTTGGGGTAGCGACAGGAGTAGCCGAGTAGTCAAATTTTGGGGTTAGGATTTGAGTTGCCATGGGCATGGTGACAACTCTGGAGGATGTGCGGCAAGGTCATGTTAAGGTATTCATCGATGGCTTCTTCTCGTTCGTTATCAGCAAACGAGACGCAGTGCGGTATGGCCTTAAGGTGGGTCATGCCTTGTCCGACGATAAGATTGCGGAGTTGAGGCACTCTGCTGAGTTGCAGGATTGTCTTGATGCGACCCTCCATTTTTTGAATTACCGTCCTCGAAGCGAGGCGGAGGTACGGCTAAGATTACGGCGGCGCGGTTTTGCGAGAGATGTGGCTGAGGAGACAATCGTTGAACTGAAAAGGCGAAAACTAATCGACGACGCAGCCTTTGCTCAATTCTGGACGGAGGACCGCTTAGCCTTCAAGCCAAGAAGCAAGGAAATGATTAAGCTTGAATTGAGGCAAAAGGGCGTGGCATCCCATATAGCGGAAGGGGCAACAGCAGATCTGAACGATGAAGCCAGTGCCTATGAAGCAGTTGCGAAGCGGGCACAGAGGATGAGTTCTTTGAATTATGAGGAATTCTGCCGGCGCTTGTCTGGCTATCTCAGGCGACGTGGGTTCAGCTATGAAGTCATCGGCAGGGTCGTAAAGCGTTTGTGGCAAGAGTCTTACAGCCATTCTTCGTAGCTGTTCTTTTTAAGTTGCCTGCTCGTTTGACACCGTTTGTTCAAAGGATTAGTATTAAGCAAAGGAAAATCAACCTAACGGGTTGGGATAATATGTGGTGCGTTAGGAAAGTGAGGCGACCAAATGATTGCCACATGGCTGTTTTTTGTTGTAATCGGGCTTGTTCTCGTTGTGGGTCTGCTTTTCGGATACTTTGCTAGGCAGATATTAGCCAACCAGCAACTGCGGAGTGCTCAGAATGAGGCTAAGAGACTTCTGGAGGAGGCCGCGGCTAAACATGAGGAGATGCTCCATAAGGCAAGGGAGGAAGCAGTCAAGGTTAGGCAGGCTGCCGATGCTGAGAGCCGAGAACGACGCTACGAGCTACAGAGATTAGAGAGGCGGTTCATCCAAAAAGAAGAGCGGCTGGACCACAAGCTGGAGTCCCTTGAGCGCCGTGAGCGCGGTATGGTTGAAAAAGAAAAGGGACTCGATAGTATCAGGGCTCAGCTAGAAGAAATTCGAAGCAAGCAACTGCACCAGCTTGAGCTTATTTCTGGCATGTCTAGCCAGGAAGCCAGGGATGAGTTGCTCCGGGTGGTTGAGGTGGAGATACGCGAGGATGCGTCGCGAAAAGTTCGCGAATGGGAAGAGCGTATAAAAGACGAGATCAACGATAAAGCTCGCGATATCCTCGCTACATCTATCCAGCGTTGCGCTACTGACGTAGTTTCCGAGACCACTGTTTCTGTTGTCTCTTTGCCTAGCGATGAGATGAAGGGGCGACTCATTGGCCGTGAGGGGCGTAACATTCGTGCCTTAGAGCAGGCTACTGGTGTGGACCTCATCATCGATGACACTCCTGAGGCTGTTACCATCTCTAGCTTCGATCCATTGCGCAGAGAGGTGGCCAGGGTAGCGTTGACAAATCTGATATTGGATGGGCGCATACACCCGGCGCGAATTGAAGAGGTGGTGGAGAAAGCGAAAAACGAAGTTGACACAGCCATCCGCAATGAGGGTGAGCAGGCTATCCGTAAAGCCAGTGTACCTGGGGTGCACCCGGAGCTTATCAGGTTGCTGGGGAGGCTGAAATTTAGAAGCAGCTATGGCCAGAATGTGCTGACACATAGTTTGGAGGTGGCTCATCTTTCGGGTATGCTGGCTGCCGAGATTGGCGCAGACGTGATACTGGCTAAAAGGGCGGGCTTGCTTCATGATATTGGTAAGGCAGTAGATCACGAAGTGGA
>VGOF01000266.1 GCA_016875975.1 Chloroflexota bacterium
ACCACATCGCGCTTGCCAAAGCCCATGGCCCTAACCAGTTGTACATGCCTCTGCCAGAACGACTCGCTTTGATGATGAGGGTCATAGATTGGGCCCGGGGAAACGTAAACCCGCTCCAGGTCCTCCAGAGGAACTGTCACCAGGCCAGCCAGGGGGGGATTGTTTTTATACAGGTCTATCAGCTCGTCTTTTCGCAGAATAGGCAATTTCTCCAAATCCTTTATCCCTGACACCGCTGTCGGGGAAATGCCCGCTTTGTCAAATCTGGCTTTGATTGCTGGCGCTTTCTTATAGGCATAGGCAATCAATTCCTTCAGCCTGCCATCCAGGTACTTCCGCCTCTCCCCAGCGGACATCTTCTCCAGGACTTCAATTGAGAGTGCAGTTTTCTTGGTTCCCATGTCTTTCCTCCCTTACGCGCTGGGCACAATTATGCTCCACCGAACAACTGTACGCAACACTAAACCAGTCGCTAGTCGGCAGTCGATAGTCACTGTCTTGTAGTGCAAGTTACAGGTTTCAAGTTTCTGTCTTGCATCTTGAAACTTGCATCTTGCATCTCCCCTAATGCCTCACGCCTGTTGCCTATTCCACAAACGTTATCCGTTCCGGTGGGCGCCTGCGGTTTTCGAACTTTATCCCAGCTTTCTTAAACAAGTCCAAAAAGGCATCATCGGCATACTTGCCGTAGGTGACAAAGCGTTTTATCCTGGCATTCGCCAGCATCTTGGCACAGAGTATGCAGGGCGTGTGAGTGGAATACACTGTGGCTCCCTCCAGGCTCACCCCGTGCAGCGAAGCCTGGATGATGGCATTCTGCTCGGCATGGATACCCCGACATATCTCATGTCGCGTCCCTGATGGTATTCCCTGCTCATCTCTGAGGCAGCCCAGCTCCAGGCAGTCCTTGAGTCCCGCCGCTGCCCCATTATATCCCGTGGCCAGGATGTGCTTATCCTTCACCGCCACTGCACCCACGTGGTGCCGCCGGCAGGTGGAACGCTCCGCCACTACCGAAGCTATCTTCAGGAAGTACTCGTCTATGCTTGGCCGGGTTATCTTCTTCATTTCAAAGCCGCCACCACCTTCTCAGCCTGTTTCCGCAACTGGTCAATCGAAGATTCATTGATGATAGTGAAATTGGCCATGGCGATAGGGCCGCCCTTATTGGTCTTTTCTATCTCAGCCGCATCACGGCTGGCAGCCTCTTCCCATGTCAGCGGCCTAACTGACCTCTTCGCCAGCCTTTGGTACCGTGTCTGGGGCGATGCCCACACCGCCACCAAGTGCAAATCATCCTGGTAACGGGCTTTAAGCAGCGTGTATTCTTCCCAGGAATAGAGCCCGTCCACCACCACATCCGAAGACATCAGCGCCTGGTCAATCCGCGGCAGGTTCAAGATAGCGTAGGCAGCCATGCCGTGCTCCTTCCTCATCTCCTGCCTCACGTAACGCTCGTTCTCCTCATTCAGAGCCAGCCCCCTCCGCTTCGCTTCCCGGTCTGTGATATCACCAAACCGAACTCTCTTGAATCCATTTTTCTCAAACACCCGGGCCACCTCTGACTTGCCAGAGCCGGCCATGCCCACAACAGCGACTATCTTGTTCATAGGCTAAATGCTGTCCCACATTATAGGAGAAAGATGCCACGCAGATAAAGCCTCCTTCCTCGCGCGGGTCTCGTCGCTCGACGCAAGTTTCAAGTTATAGAAGGCAACAGCCGTGAGGCAACAGGCCTCTTCTGTCATCGCGAGTCCCGACTTGTCGGGGCGAAGCAATCTCCCGCCACCATGTCATTGCGAACGTAGTGAAGCAACCTCTCATAGTTGAGGGTAGGCAACGGAATTGCTTCGTCGTCCCGATGCAATCGGGACGCGGCGACCTCTGCCAGGGTAGACATCATCGCCAGTCCGGGACTGCTTCGCTTCGCTCGCAGTGACAGATAATAGAGTCTTGCAACTTGCATCTTACTGTTGCCTCACTCTATAAATCCCCTCATCAATCGGTTGACCAGTTCCGGCTTCTCATGCACCACCCAGTGAGAGCCGTCAGGTATCCTCTCGATGGTCAAATCGGACACCCACTCATCCAACCCCTCAAGATTACCCTTAAGCAAATAGCGGTCATTTTCTCCCCAGATGACCAGCGTGGGCACCTTCACCACAAATTGTAATTGGTCGCCCGAAGCCTCCCTTCCCTCGCCAGTCAAACCGCCCAGGCTGGCTGCTCGATAGTAATTCAGCCCACCCGTCAGTGCCCCCGGCTGTGACCAGGCTTCAATATATGCCTTGCGGTCTTCTTCATTAAAATACCCTTCTTTCAAGCCGTCAGTCAGCACTGTGTCCACCAGGAA
>VGOF01000267.1 GCA_016875975.1 Chloroflexota bacterium
AAAAAACTTTTTACAGAATTTTCCCAAAATTCCCAAAAAATACTTGACATATTTTCGATTAAGTGCTATAAAAATGTGTGATAAGGGAAACATGAATACGCCTTCATGTTACCCACAACAGAAAAAAATCAGGCGAAAGGAGAAACAGGCGAGTGCCCAAAGTGGCCACAATACTGAAAACAGGTGCGGCAGACGAGGCAGCAGAGGAGCCTCCAGGCGTAACCACTGTTAAATGCGAGGTAGAAGAAGAGCCTCCAAGTTTGGTTGCTCCCATCGCCAGAGAGGAAGAAAAACCTCCAGGCTCGCAAGCACACAATAACAGAAATAAATTTTTCGGCCATATCCAGGATGAACAATGGAATGACTGGAGATGGCATTTCCGAAATCGAATCACCACTGTTGAAGAACTAACAAAGTTCATCCCTCTTTCAACTAAAGAACAAGACCATCTCAAGCTGGTAACTAAGAAATATCCCCTTTCCATAACACCGTACTATCTTTCCCTGATCAATCCCTTCGACCATGACGACCCCGTAAGAAAACAGGCAGTCCCTTGTTTTGCCGAAATTGCTTTGGCGGGTGTCGGCTACGAAGACCCACTGGAAGAGCAACGTAACTCCGTAGTGCCCGGCCTGGTGCATCGATACCCCGACCGTGTCCTCATGGTGCTCACCGACCTCTGCCCCATGCTCTGCCGCCATTGCACCCGCAAGCGTGAATGGCACAAGGGTGGATGGGTGCACACGTCAGCCGAAATCGAGCGGATGCTGGACTATATCCACCAGAATCCCCTCATCAGGGATGTTATCATCTCCGGTGGCGACCCGCTGACCCTGTCCACACATCGGTTGGAAGAGGTCATCTCCGGCCTGCGGCAAATAGAACATGTGGAAGTCATCCGCATCGGCACCAGGTGTCCCGTAGTACTACCGCAGCGGATTGACGATGAGCTTTGCAGCATGTTATCCAAATACGGGCCTATCTGGCTCAATACTCACTTCAACCACCCCCGCGAGATAACTCCAGAAGCAACCAAGGCCTGCGATAAGCTGCTGCGCAGCGGCACCCCCGTGAACAACCAGTCAGTACTGCTCAAGGGTATAAACGACACCGTAGAAACGCAGAGAAAACTATGCCAGGGTTTGCTCAAGATAAAGGTGCGCCCTTACTACCTCTTCCAATGCGACGAGGTACAGGGCACAGAGCACCTGCGTACATCGATAGACACCGGCATTAAGATAATAGAAGGTCTCAGGGGGCACACCTCGGGTCTGGCCATACCTTCCTTCGTCATCGACCTGCCCAATGGCGGTGGCAAAATACCCATACAGCCCAACTACGTCCTGTCCAAAAATGAAGGTGAGCTAGTATTGAGAAATTATCAGGGCCGCGTTTACCACTATCGCAACCCCAAAGGCATGGGGCCTTCAGGCAACGGCCACAAAAACGGCAAGCGGGTAGCTGAACCTGCGCTCTGGCCTCAGCGCCCCATCAGAACACCGGCTTTGACTCCAGGAGCCAGAGTTGAGAATAGGGCTGGCGTACGACCTTAAGCAGTCTGTCCCCCTGAGGCCCGGCCATCCTGAAGATGCACTCGAAGAATATGACTCGCCAGAGACGGTCGCAGCCCTGGCCACAGTTATCGAGTCTCTGGGACACGCTGTAGTCAAACTCGGCGGTGGCAGGGAGTTCATCGGCAACACCCTTCAGGAGAAGGTTGACCTGGTGTTCAACATTGCCGAAGGATTGGGCAATTACCGCAGTCGGGAGGCACAGGTGCCGGCTATACTGGAAATGCTGGACATTCCCTACTCCGGGTCAGAACCACAATGCCTGGCTATCTGCCTGGACAAGCCGCTGACCAAGAAATTGGTCGCCATGGCTGGCATTCCCACCCCCAAATGGCGAGTTATCGAGAACAGCCAGCAATTGAACGAAACGTCCTGGGCTGATTCCCAATTCCCGTCTTTCGTCAAGCCAGTTCACGAAGGCTCCAGCATGGGCATCAATGCTGGTTCCAAAATCGAAGATGCCAACCAATTGGTTGAGATAGTGGCCAAAATGCTGGAACGCTACCGCCAGCCGGTTATGGCGGAGGAGTTCGTCTCCGGCGATGACGTCACTGTAGGCATCGTGGGGAACTCGCCTCCGAAAGTAATAGGCATCATGCGCATCTTACCGCAGCAGAACAGGCCACAGTTCGTCTACTCATTAGAGATGAAACGGGACTGGGAGCACCTGGTGGAATATGAATGCCCGGCGAAGCTGGGCGAGCGTATCCTGAAGAAAATAGAGGATTACAGCCTCAAAGCTTTTCAGGTTTTAGGCTG
>VGOF01000268.1 GCA_016875975.1 Chloroflexota bacterium
CGCCTGCTTTTAAGCCACTGCCGATGGCGACCAGTGGCTCGAAGGCGCCCTTTTCTATGACCAGGCTGAAGTTCTGCTGGCCGGAGAGCGCTGGTGTGGAGCTATCGGTGACGCCGATGATGAAGCTACTGGTGCCAGCGGTGCCTTTGGCGGGAATGCCGGAGATGAGGCCTGTGGTTGCTGATAGGGTCAACCCTGTGGGCAAAGTGCCGGTGACAACCGAGTAAGTGTATGGTGCAGTCCCACCCTTGACGCTTATGGTTGCGGTGTAGCCAGTGCTCTCCTTGGCGCTAGGTAGGCTGGCGGTGAGGAAGGTCAGTGGTGGTGAGGTGACAGTGATGAAAAAGCCCTGCTGGCCGGTGGCTGCTGCTGAGTCGGTAACCCTTACTACGAAGCTGAAGGTTCCTGCCACAGTCGGGGTGCCTGTGATGGTGCCGCCTGCTGGATTTAGCGTTAAACCCGTTGGCAAAGCTCCGCTGATTATGCTCCAGGTGTATGGTGGCGTACCCCCTGCGGCAACGAGATTTGTGGCATAAGGTGTGCCAATTTGGCCGTTAGGCAGGGGGTTGGGGAAGATGGATGGTTGCGCCTGGACCGGGCTGGCAAGCGATAGGCCGAAACCTATTAACAGAAGCATGATGGGTAGCAGACGGGCAACCATGCTGAGGAGCAATCTGCTCGGTGAGGGCTTATGCTGATGAAGAAGTTTCATCTTTCTCTAATAGACAATTATAGTGCTACAGAAGATAAATGTCGATACTTGGATGTGGCGGCTGTGACCTTGTGGGCTGATGCTCAGGAAAAACGACGAGACAGGAGGATGAGCAAAATGATATCTATGAGCAGGCCGATGGCGATAATTGCCCAGGCCCAGGGTGGTACTGCTGGTGAATTCTGTGCAGGTAGGGGAACGGGAGCGGGTTGGGTTTGGAAGGAGAAGGTAGGGCTCCAGTCGCTGGAGAACGGCTCAAGCGCCTTGACGTGCCAAAAGTAAGTGCTGCCAGCTTCCAGGACGCCACTGAATTCATAGGCGGTGGTGCTGACTTCGGTGTCTGTGATGACTTCGGTCATAGTTGGGTCTTTGGCAAGGACGAACCTATATTTGGTCGTTCCCTGGAAGGGTGACCAGGAGAAGGATGCCGGTTTGATGTTGCAGCCGATGCAGCCGTTGTCAGGAGATAGCAACTGCGGACCCAGGTATTTAGTATTGACTGGCAGGCCGGGGCGTACTCTAAATATCTCGCGCCATGATGATGGGCTGGTGATGTAATCGCCGGTGGCAACATCCTGGACAGTGACTTTCCAGTAGTAGGCATGGTTGGCTTCCAGTGGAGGTACTGTCCAGGTATTGCCGGTAGCATCTGTTATGGTGCCACCGCCTGGCGGAATGACTAGAGCTGGGGCATCAAGGTCTGGAGGCACGTAAGGAGCGTATGTGGTAGCGGCGGAGGTCTGGCTGAGAGAGGATGTTTGTCCGCCCCAGATATTGCCAATGTCCGCAATCTTCAAGGCAAAATCCTCGTCCTTGGCTATCTCGATTCGGTATCCACGGGACAAGGAGATAGGCATCCATTTTAAGTCTATCTGACCGGCTCTGCCGGTAACGGGGTCGCAGCTAACCGCAGCTTCTGATATTGGCGCCAGTGGCCTGGGGCCATTCCATGCCAGCGTATCTGTGTAGTTCCAGACTCCGCCTTGGGGGGGGCTGTAATCGCGCTGGTCGATAGCCCAGATGGTGATGGGGTCACCCAGTTCCATGCCGCCGCTTATCCTGAATCTTCTGGTTGGCAGGTCAGCCGCTCCTAGTTCAACGGTTGGGTCAAGGCCCGCGATAGCCATCGACCACCTGACATAGGGTGTAGCTGATGCCCAAGTAGCTGGTTCGCAGAAGTAGAAGCTGTAATTACGAGATATAGTCAGGCCGGTAACCGGAGTGGGCCAGGAGGCACCGCCCCACCATTCTTCCCACTCATCAGCTCCGGAATAAATGCCCCAAGCATACATCCCCCCTGAGTTTATGGCCAGTATGTAGCCATCGCTTTTGTAGGCGGAACTGGCGACCACCAGTGTGTTTCCTCGCGTGGGGAGCTGGGTAGGAACAGGGTTAAAGGTATTTGCGCCGTCTGTGGAATAGGTGACGTCATAGGGGCCGACGCCGATACCTCCCACGATGACATGGCCTTTGTGGTTGTCTGGTGTCAGACCGGTATAGGCGGTGGCGATGCTGTAAGCGGCACAGATATCGGTTGGCGTGTTCTGTTGCAGAACCCAGCCAGCCCCGCTGTAGATAAACTTCTGTACCCAGCCATTGGGGCT
>VGOF01000269.1 GCA_016875975.1 Chloroflexota bacterium
CTATCACCAAGCATAATCACCTGGTTCTGGATGCCAAGGAAATAGCCAGGGTGGTAAAGGAGTCTTTCTATATTGCACAGGCTGGAAGGCCGGGGCCGGTGCTTATGGACATACCACGCGATGTTTTTCAACAGGAGGTGGAGTACATACCTGCGGGTAAGGTTGACCTCCCAGGCTATAGGCCGACGCTGTTCGGGCATCCGTCCCAAGTCAAGCGAGCGGTGCAACTAATAAACGGCGCTGAGCGACCCGTCGTCATTGCTGGCAGGGGCGTGGTCATCTCGAAAGCCTTTGCTGAGCTTAAGGAATTGGCTGAGAAAGCACAGATACCTGTTATCACCACGCTCTTGGGCATTGGCTGCTTTCCGGAGACTCACATTCTCAGTTTTGGCTGGCTTGGGATGCATGGTATGGCTTATGCCAATAAGGCGGTGCACGAATCTGACCTCATTGTTGCTATCGGGATGAGGTTCGATGACCGGGCTACGGGTGTGGTGAGCGCCTTTGCGCCTAAAGCTCGGGTTGTCCATATGGATATCGACCCCGCGGAGATAGGTAAGAATGTGAGGGTAGATGTTCCTATCGTGGGCGATGTGAAGAATATCCTTCAAGCGTTGAACTCGCAGATTGTTCCGCGGGAGCACATGGAATGGTTCAACCAGCTTGACCAATGGCGGCAGGAGCATCCGGCATTAGATATAAGGGAGTGCGATGAGCTTTTACCTCAATATGTGATTCGCCAAATCTATCATGCGACTAGCGGCGATGCCACCATAGTTACTGGTGTCGGCCAAAATCAGATGTGGGCGGCTCAGTTCTACTTCTATGATAAACCGAATTGCCTGATTTCCTCTGGGGGTTTGGGTACCATGGGCTTTGAACTACCTGGGGCCATCGGGGCCAAAGTGGGGCGTCCCGATGCCACCGTGTGGTGCATTGCTGGTGATGGCGGGTTCCAGATGACTGTACAGGAGCTGGCTACCATGGTGCAGGAGAACCTAGCCATCAAAATTGCCATCATAAATAATGGTTATCTGGGTATGGTGAGGCAGTGGCAGGAGTTGTTCTACAAGCGGAGCTATGTACATACCCAGCTTTACAATCCAGACTTCGTAAAGATTGCCGAAGCCTATGGGGTTCCGGCGGTGAGGGTCAAGCACAAGATAGACGTAATTCCGGCCATCGAAAAGGCTATGGAGCATCAAGGGCCTTTCTTGATAGACTTTGTGGTCGAGCCTGAAGAAAACGTGTTTCCTATAGTACCGCCGGGGGCAACGCTTGTTCAGTCTATTGAAATGCCCAAACCAGAAACTGTCAATCCGACAAAAGGGAAACGAGGAGAGTAGCGTGGCGACTGTAGCAAAGCATACTTTGGTTGCGTTGGTAGAGGATAAGCCCGGGGTGCTGAATCGAGTGTCAAGTTTGTTACGCCGGCGCAATTTCAATATCGAAAGCATTGCAGTAGGGCATACGGAACAACCTGACCTATCGCGCATGACTATTGTGGTAGAGGGCGACGATGCTAAAGTGGAGCAAGTCAGGAAGCAACTGGATAAAGTCATCGAGGTGGTAAGGATTGTTGACATAACTAATGATGACCCCGTGGCCCGCGAGTTGGCGCTTATAAAGGTGAAGGCAATCCCTTCTACCAGGAGCGAGATAATACAGATTGTGGATATCTTCAGAGCTAATATAGTGGATGTGGCTGCTGATTCACTGATAGTGGAGGTGACGGGGGACGAAGATAAGGTCAATTCATTGTTAGACTTGCTCCGCGGTTTTGGTATCAGGGAAATTGCCAGAACCGGCCGCATTGCTTTACCGCGTGGAGGTGCCGGCCCGTTAGTGGTTGAAGAGGCGAAGGTGCTGAAGCAACCGCTCAAACCACCGCGAGCTGAAGCTGAAAGCCCACCAGACTGGTAGCAAACAGGTTGGATTTGTAGGGACAATAGTTCTGTTCCCCGATTCTAAACAGATTTTTTCTGTCCTATGGACGGAAAAGGGAGGAATTATGGCTAAGATTTATTACGAAAAGGATGCCAAGCTAGAACTGCTTAAGGGAAAGACAGTTGGGATTATCGGGTTTGGCAGCCAGGGTCATGCTCATGCACAGAACCTGAGGGATAGCGGCTGTCAAGTAATTGTGGCTGAAGCAAAGGATACCGAAGGCTGGAAAGGTGCCAAGAAGTCTGGTTTTTTAGTTACCGATGCTACCGAGGTAGCCAAGAAGGCGGATATCATCGTCATGCTGGTCCCTGATACTTTGCAACCGAGGGTGTACCGGGAATCGGTTG
>VGOF01000270.1 GCA_016875975.1 Chloroflexota bacterium
AGTATGTAACAATAAGTGCTTAAGTTAAATGAGAGGAACTAATACCTTCCATACGTCTTTTTGCGTTTTGTTGTTTGTTGTGAAAAACAGAAAGCCCCGCCTGGCTAGCGGGGCTTTTCTTCTGCTCAGCTCTGGACTTGTGCTCTAGGCGGCTTTAGCCTTCTTCTGTTTCCGAGGCAGGGTTCCCGGGCGGCGGTATCTTAACGGCTTGGGGCTGCGGATTTCCCTGGGATAGTTGTACAACGCTTGAAGCGGGTCCTGCCACGCCATGTCCGATGCAGCCTTACCTTCAGCAGTCAGTCGATAAAAACGTCTTGGCTGAGGCACCTCTACTACGGCTCTCCTGTCGCCTCTCTCAATTTGGTAACCGGGCTTCCCACCCATAGCTGACTTCTCCTCCTCGCCTGTTGGCTCCACCCAGCTCAGCATTTTGAGATGGTGGAAATACCTGTAGAATGAGTGAGACCTCATCTTGGTAAGTCGCTGTGGTATCCTTTCCAGAGCTTCCTCCACAGACATCTCAACGCCTTGCTCTAGTGCCATAGCTGCCATATCCTCGGCGTACTCGCGCAGCAGAGCGCTCTTGTAGGCGTATCTAACGTCTTCTATGGCAGCTCCCCGGTCAGGGTCAATGACTGACGAGCCGAAGGGACCTTTACCCATCAGGTAATCCCTGATAAAGATACCAGTGTGAAAAGGTCTTAAGAACCTACCGCGGTCTGGTCTAAGTGGAAGCTGTGATACCATTGCTCCATTGCCTTGTCGTATTTATCTACTAACATATTGTTTTAGACTTGCCAGCATCTTCCCAGGCTGCATCACAGATTTTGGCCTCGTCACTCCATGCATGTCGCATTTGTCTTAACGGCCTGGCCAATTCCTTGTAGATTCGATATTCGAGCCTGTCCAAAACGGTTGGTTCTCTGCCCAGGATCTCACGCAGACGTCTGGACTCCCAGTTATCTTTCATGCTCTGCATGGTCCAAAAAACACATGACAGCATCGCTATCGGCCACAAATCATCAAAAACCTGAGCTATATTAATGTCCGGTGTGGCAATCTTTCTGTTCTGGTCACTCATGTTTGCCTCCTGTTCTAATGTACGTCTTGACCTCCAAGTTCAGCCCTTCGCCCACCATGGCAAGCGCAGAGCACAGTAGATGAGTCAGTCGCTCCGGATCTAAGTTGGTGAGGTTCACCACCTTCAGCCTCAAGAAACACTCATCGGGTTTGGCGTCTATGTAGAGCTTGCCGCTGACGCCAGCGTTCAAGGCAGCCTGCCGCATAAACTCCTTCTGTTGCTGTGACGGGTCAATCATTGAACACCTCCTTGACCTCTTCATTTGTCATCTGGTTTTGGCCCGGTACATTGGGGCCAGCCTGTGGCTGGGCACTAGCTTGTCCCATAGAAGCTCCCATAACCTTAGACATCATCTGCGTCAATGGCTGACGCATCATGTCGGCCATCAGTTGCTCCATGGGGTTGGTTGCGGCAGGTGCCTGCTGTTTCACAGCCTGCACCACTTGAGCGCCGACTCCCTGAGCTGCTCGCTCTGCTATCTCTCTCGACATTGCCTGTGTCTCCATCACCGCCTGAAGCTCCTCTTTCCTTATTGCCAGCATCATGTCGGTTAGCGGCTTAACCATCTCCTGAATCAACCTTACACCCAGGATGGGCGTGGCTAAGCCGGCGAGATATATCCGCTGGTCTCTCTCATTGCCATCGAAGATGTTTACCATCTCGTTGGCTATCCACTCCGGGATTATGACTTCTCCCGATTTGGCTTTGGCTGGAAGCGTCTCAACTGTGGCTTTGTCTTCGACTTTGGCTACGTTGTCCTCAACAATTTCTTCGCCTGAATCCCTCAGTTCCTTTACCGCCCTATCAGCAGTCCGCTCTGCGAAGCCCAGGTCGTTGACCAACTGTCTGCGGGTGTAGCCTTTTCTGAGAAGCTCTACAGCCTTCTTCTTCGCGGTTTTTTCTTTTTCCTGTTCTGACATTTCTACCTCCTTAAAGTTGTTTTTGCTGGGCGCGGTACCATCGTCTCCGGCGGCGGAGAGCGACCGTTATTAAGATTTCTTATGAGGTCAGAGAGCTCATTGAAGTAAGTCAAAGCCATGTCTATATCTCCAGAGACAGCCTCAAAATGTATTGATTGTCTTTAGCGTTCTGGTTCTGGCTTTGTCTGCCATAAGGAAAGGCTTGTAGGTGCTCTTTCCAGAGCAACTGCCGAAAGGGTGATGCTATTCGATAGCGAAACCAGCATCGGCAGGAAAGGCTTTTTGAGCTA
>VGOF01000271.1 GCA_016875975.1 Chloroflexota bacterium
ACGCTGAAAGCCAACCTTTTGGCGCTGCGGTTTGAATCTGGCGACAAAGCCAAGTATGAAGCACTGGTCAAAAAGGTATGTGAACAAACAGATGTCCCCTTGATACTGAGTTCAGAAGATGCTGATGTCCTGCTTTCAACCTATCGTCTTTGCAGCAACAGGAGACCGCTGCTTTACCCGGTGACCAAGGACAACATCGATAAGGTCATCGCCGGCGTTAAGAGTGCGCCGACGCCTCTGGTGGTCAAAGCCAACAGCGTTGAGGAGCTGATTCCGCTGACCACAAAGCTGAAGGAAGCTGGCCTGGACGAGCTTGTCCTGGATCCCGTTTCCAAGAATATGCAGGAGGCCATCAAAAACCAGACACTCCTCCGCAGGGCTGCTTTGAAACAGAACTTCAGACCGCTGGGCTATCCTACCATCGGTTTCCCCTGCTATATGGCTAAGGACGAGACGAGGGAAATCCTGCTGGCTGCTATGTTCGTGATTAAATACCCCGGCATTATCGTGCTCAATGATTTCGATGCCAGCTCGCTGTTGCCGTTGCTGGTGCAGAGGCTTAACATATACACAGACCCGCGAATACCGATGTCGGTAGAGCAGAAGGTCTACGAGATAGGCGAGCCTACTGCGGATTCGCCAGTCCTCATCACCAGCAACTGGGCGCTGACCTACTTCATCGTGGCTTCAGAGGTAGAAAGCAGCAAGGTATCATCCTGGCTGCTGGTTAAGGATACCGAGGGATTGGGCGTGCTCACCGGTTGGGCGGCTGGCAAGTTCTCCGGCGACTCTATCGGCCCCTTCCTCAAGAAGTCGGGCATTGAAGACAAGACTAAGACCCGAAAGCTGGTCATCCCGGGCAAAGTAGCCCGCATCAAAGGTGAGCTGGAAGAGGCATTGCCTGACTGGGAGATCATCGTTGGCCCCAGGGAAGCCAGCGAGATTCCCGCCTATCTGCCGGGCCTCGTGCAGAAGTGGAAGAACTAAAGCAACAACTGGCTAAAATCCTGACGCCGCAGAAGAAGGAAAGGCGTCATGTAATTTCCCTGCTCAGGGAAGTTCAGCAGAAGCTAGGGTTTATTTCGAAAGAGGCGATGCAGATGATCGCCGACTTCCTGGAAATCCCGGGAAGCACGGTCTACGGCATCGCCACTTTTTACAATCAGTTTCGCTTCAAGCCGTTGGGCAAGCACGCCGTCACCGTCTGTATGGGCACTGCCTGTCACATGGCTGGCGGTCAGCTTGTCCTCGAAGCCATGGCACGGGAGCTGGAAGTGGAAGTGGGCGGCATCTCCCCAGACCAAGAGTTCAGCCTGGACAGGGTGGCCTGTATCGGCTGCTGTGCCCTGGCTCCTGTTGTCACCATAAATGAATCAGTTTACCCCCGCATGACCCCCCCCAGGGTGGAGGAAGTGCTGGTCACAGTCAAGCCAGTAGTAGAGGAGAAACAAGTTGCCAGCGGCCAGTAGATGTAGGGACAGGTCTTTAGACCTGTCCACACCCCGTCGGCGGACAGACCTGAAAGTCTATCCCTACATTTTCCGACGAGCGACAAGAGACTAGCGACTAGCGACAGACCTGGCCATCGACTAACATGACATTCCAAGAGATTCAGCAAAAAGCCAAAGCGGAATGGGACGCTCTTTATCATGGGCCTACCCCCCATATCCTCATCGGCACTGCCACCTGCGGACGCGCCGCCGGCGCCCTGCCGGTGGTGGAAGCCTTCCACAAAGAGCTGGACAGGCAAGGTACTAAGGCCAACGTAACCCAGGTGGGCTGCATCGGCCTCTGCTCCTTTGAGCCGCTGGTCACCATCGTAAAGCCCGATTCCTTTACCGTGTGCTATAACAACGTCACCCCGCAGATTGTGCCCACACTGGTTGAAGGTTATATCTGGAACGATGACCCTTGCCTGGACCTGGCTCTGGGCACGGTGGAAGGTGGCGAGGGCGAAGCTGTCCGCATCCCGGAGCTGGTGCGGTTTGAACACGAAGTACGACTCATCCTGCGTAACTGTGGCTACATCAACCCGGAAGATATCAACCATTACATCGCCAGCGGCGGCTACAGCAGCCTGGCCAAAGCATTGGCAATGCCGCCTGAAGCTATAATAGCTGAGATAAAAGCTTCGGGACTTAGGGGTCGTGGTGGTGCTGGCTTCCCCACCGGTCGGAAATGGGGGCAGTGCAGACAGGCGTCAGGACAGCCGAAATACGTAATCTGCAATGCAGACGAGGGAGACCCGGGGGCTTTCATGGACAGGGTTAT
>VGOF01000272.1 GCA_016875975.1 Chloroflexota bacterium
GCCAGCAGAAAACGCGGCGTGTTGCCCAGTATCCGTTCATACGCAGCCTGCGCCTCAAACACCGTCGCCGCAGGCAACAGGCCACCTACCCAGATAGCCACTACTGTGATCAAATTGCAGGCAAAGCCCAGCCAGATGACGCGCCGCGCCTGCTGATAACCATAGACCTCAGTGAGCACATCTCCGATGATATAGCTCAGGGGAAAGATTATGATAGCGGCTGGCAGAACTAGACCAAAAACGCTAATCTGCTTGGCGATCATGATATTGGCGGTAATCAGGCTGGTAATGAAAAGGGCTACCACCGCTAAGAATCGGTAAGAAAAAGTCATCCCACTAGCCCTGCCATTTCCTGGTCTAGAGCCAATGCCGGCGGCGGAAGAACCATAGCATAGCCAGAGCAATGCCAAGCATAATCACACCCAACACCACAAAGGGCATATAGTCTTTGCCAGGACCACCCTCATGGCCACCAGGCAAATATATGTTCATGCCATAGATACTCGCAATCAAAGTTGCCGGCGCTATAAGTGCCATGACTATAGTCAGCACCCGCATGACTTCCTGAATGCGGTGTGAAGTCAACCAGTTGCTGGTGTCAGCCAAACCATCCACCACCTCTTTGCAGTCTTCCAGGCCATCCCATATCTTGCGAATATGGTCGGCGATGTCGCCAAAATAGACATCCTGGTCCTCTTTGAGGAAGGTGTATTCCTCACGCTCCAGCGCCTCTACCACCGGAATCTGAGGATGGACAATGCGCCTGAACGAGATAAGGTCACGGCGCAGTAGTGATATCTCTCGAACCGTCTCCGGCACTGGTCGGGCGAAAATCAGGTCTTCTATCTTGTCTGTGTTGTCCAGCAGTTTGTTCAAGATGGGGAAGCAGTAGTTAACAAGCCTGTCCAGAATATGATACAGAAGGAAACCCGAGCTACGGCTCATATACCTGCTACAGGTGTCTCCATCATTCTGGCATTCCTTGAAGAACTGAGAGAGCGGTTTCAGGTCGCCTGACTTATGCACCGTTATCAGGTAGCCCTCGCTGATGAATATATCTACTTCACTGGGCGTGGTAACTCTGTTTGCCTTGTTAAAAACGGGGAAATGCAACACGATAAAAAGGTGGTCATCGTATTCATCTATCTTAGGGCGCTGCACCCTGCTGACCACGTCGTCCAGATTCAGTGGATGAAACTGATAGTTCTGGGCAAGATATTCAACCTCCTTAGGGGTTGGCCTTTCAATATAGGTCCAGATAATCTTGCCGCAGTTCAGTGACTCGATATTCAAAGTCGGTTGTGGCCCTAAAGATGATATAGTCATGCCTCACCAATCAGAAGAGGAGCAAAATTCTGCCATATTCTACCATAATTCCACAATTGAGCGGCCAAAGACCTGGCTTGAAATCAAACTAATCGGGGTGCGCCTGCGGCTCACCCCGAACATTGCTAAAACAAACTACTGGGGAAATCTAGTATTTTCGCTGGTCAGCTATCTTCTTGGCATCCGCAGATATGGTCCCCTTGGGCACAAACTCCATGCGGTCAAACCGGACTTTACACGAATCCCTGAAATCTTTATCCAGCTCTTTCTTCAGCTTCTCTTTGTCAACCTTCTCGTCAGCAAGCTCAACGCTGAGCGTCATTTCATCCCTGTGCTCGGGACGTGTGACCAAGAGTTGATAAGTGGAAATAGCAGGATACTTGGCGATTGCCTCATCGCTCTGCTTGGGGTGGACAAACATACCCCTCACCCTGACCGCATCTCCAGACCTGCCCAGAATCTTGGTTATCCTGTAAGTCGTCCTGCCGCACTCACAAGGCTCGGTGACATATGAAGAAAGGTCGCCCGTGCCAAAACGTATCAGCGGGTAAACATCGTCAAATGGCGTAACTACTACCTCGCCAACTTCTCCTGGGCCAACACGCTTCCCGGTATTAGGGTCTACCAGTTCCACTATGGCATTGGTGACAAAATGCATGCCAGCCTGTTTCTCGCAGCCAGTGGCTATACCACCCAAATCAGCGGTGGCGTAGTTATCACCTCCCATGCAGAAGATGCCATATTTCTCCTGGAACAGCTTCCTCAGGGGGTCACCACCCATTTCACCACCAACCATAGCCCACTTTAGATTGAAGTCCTTCTTGAAATCATATCCCATAGACTCCGCTCTATCTATGATAGTCTTTAAGAAGCTGGGAGTGCCGCAAAAACCGGCAACCTTAAGGTCTTTCATAACCTGCACCTGGAGCTCTGTATT
>VGOF01000273.1 GCA_016875975.1 Chloroflexota bacterium
CGCTTTAGCCAGCCGCTCCGCGGCTGCGTTCACATCCACCTGCGATGTTACCTTGCCCTCAAACTGCAACTGCTTGGAAGTGAAGGTAACCGTCTTGACCACCACCGTGCCCAGCAACAAGACTACGACGCCGACAATACAGAGCAATACAATTTGCCATGTTTTCATTTCCCCTCCTTATGGTCTACCTGCATTGAAGCCTATTATACTTGAGTCTCACTGTTGGCGAAAGAGCCCAGTGCAGTTTATCATATGTAGCCACAAGGTACATGACAAAGAGTACCTTTGGGCAATGCCGTATCAAGTACACCGCAGTATACTATTGTATTCAAAGAATACGGTAACTCATTTGCCACGATGGTATCAAAGCTATAAAATAGCTCACTCAGAAGAGAGTATCATGCAAGAGAGAGCCAACTGGTTCCAAAGGAAAGACAAGAGATGGCTGATAACAGACGCAAGAGACTGCCAACCAGGAAAGAAGCACAGCAACGGCCGATGAATCCGGAGCGTGAACAACAGTTATGGGAAGCCCTCCAAGAGAGCGAAGATGGGTTCCGGTTAATCTTTGATGACAGCCCTGCTCACTACGTGACCGTAGACACTGACGGAATTGTGCAGAATGTCAACAAGGCTATGCTTAGTACCCTTGGCTACTCGAAGGATGACGTAGTTGGCAGACACGTCCTGGATTTTGTCGTTCCAGAAGATGTGGAAAAAACAGCCACAGAACTGGCAAAGGCACTGGGCAATGAAAAGGCCTCTGAAGTTGAAGTTGGCATATATGCCAAAGATGGGTCTGTCCGCACCTTGCTTTTTCCGCCTAATATGGCGCCGCTACGCAATGCCCGGGGACAAACTGTGGCTATTATCGTGGCGGGAATAGACATCACCGAACGCAAGCGGGTGGAGGAAGCACTGCGGCAGAGCGAAGAAAGATATAGAACCCTTTTCCAGCAGTCCCATGACCCCGTCTACATCGTCTCCAGAGACGGTGCCTTGCTTGATGTAAATCAAGCCATGTGCCAGCTCTTTGACTACTCCAGAGAAGATATGCTAGGCATGGACATAAGGAGACTATATGTCAATCCGGCCGAGCGAGCTGACTTCCAGCAGGCAATCGAGAAAGAAGGGGCAGTCAAGGACTATGAAATAAGGTTTCGCAGGAAAGACAGCAAAGAGCTGGAATGCCTGGTTACCTCAACCGTGCGACTGAATAGCGATGGCAGCATCGCTGGATATCAGGGCACCATGCGCGACATTACCGAACGTAAGCGGATAGAGACTGCGCTGAGAACGAGCGAGGAGAAGTTCCGCAGCCTGGTACAAGGCGCCAACATAGGTATAGCCACATCTGATACTGAAGGCGTATTTACCTTTGCCAACCCAGCGCTCTACCGCATCTATGGTTACACAGAAGAAGAGGTGCTGGGCAAGCCCATCCTCAATTTTGTTCACCCGGACGACAGGGAAAGGGTCCTTGATTTCTTCCAGGCATTCAGGGGAAATTACAACGACGTGCTCCATACTGAATTCAGGACGCTGCGCAAGGACGGGGACATCATCTATCTGCACGTCTCCCCGACCCATATCAGGAATGAAGGCCAGACAACGGGGTTCATCGCATCTATGATAGACATCACCGAACGCAAACTGATGGAGGAGACACTGAAACAATCAGAGGAAAGGTACCGCACTATCCTCGACAAGACGGAAGATGCCTATTACGAGGTTGACCTTGCCGGTAATTTCACCTTCATGAACAAAGCAGGCGGCCTACTCCTGGGCTATTCCAGCGAGGAAATAATCGGGGCTGACTTTCGATTTGTTTTTCCCGAACAGTACCAGAAGAACATCTTCCAGGCCTTCAATCAAGTATATCGCACCGGCCAGCCGATTAGGAGCTTGCCTTTTGAAGCCATATTGAGGGACGGCAGACACAGGCATGGTGAGCTCTCGGTATTCCCTCTTCGGAATGAAAAGGGGGAGATAATTGGCTTCCGTGGAATCGGACACGACATCACCGAGCGCAAGCAGATGGAAGAAGCTACCAGGGAAGCAGAGGAACGCTACCGTGCCCTGTTCGACCGGTCAATCGAAGCTGTTTATATCCACGACTTCGAGGGTAACTTCGTCGATGCAAATCAAGTGGCACTTGACCTGCTGGGCTACACCGGGGAAGACATCCCATCGCTGAACTTTGCATCACTGCTGGACGAAGAACAAATACTACTGGCCATGCAGACCT
>VGOF01000274.1 GCA_016875975.1 Chloroflexota bacterium
CGCCAGCATCCATATCGAGAATCACTACCTCAGACCTACTTAATACCAGGTGACTAAGTAGGCTTTTGAGCAAGGCGCCCTCAGGGCAGAGACAACCACTGCCACCCTTTTTCACAGTGCCCATGACGAGAAGCTGTATGCCATCACTGCGAATGGAAAACTTCTCTGGTATATCATCAACCTTTGGGTTAACCTTGAAAAAACCACCCATGCTACCTTTCTTGGCTCCAGTACGTTCCTCAATAAGGTCTTGAAGCTCAGCAATCGGAGTGATGTTTTGGGCTTTGTCTGGATTTATACCCAACGCTGTTGCCAGGTTGGCATCTGGGTTAGCATCAATGGCTATAACATTCTTGCCTTCTGCAGCATAAACTCGTGCCAGAAGACTGGCTGTGGTTGTTTTGCCAACGCCGCCCTTGCCTGTAATAGCTAGCTTCATTGCGTATCCATAGAACAGAAACGTATATACTGCTTAGGACTTCGCTTTGGTTTCTGAGGTATCGAATTACCACCAGCCAAAAGCACGTTGTGGAGTATATACGATGAATTAAGCAAAATCAAGAAATATCTTGTCGCCCATGTTTCGTAGCCGAACGGGTCAATGCTATAATTAGGCAATGAGAGTAGCCATCGTCGGTTTGGGATTGATTGGCGGCTCCGTGGGCCTAGCCTTGAAGAAATCTAACTGGCGCAATGCGGAGGTGATAGGCTATGCCCGCCGTCCAGAAGTCGGCTCGGCGGCACTAAGCCTGGGTGCGATTGATAAGGCCGCATCAAGTCTGAAGCAAGCAGTCGAAAGCGCCGAACTGGTGGTCGTTGCTACTCCAGTTCTGACCATCAAAGACATCTTTAAAGAAATATCACCTTATTTGCTCTCCCAGTCTACCGTTACCGATGTTGCCAGCACCAAGGTGCAGGTTATGTCTTGGGCTGAGGAATTATTGCCAGCGCATGTTAGTTTCATCGGCGGCCATCCTATGGCTGGTCGCGAGATATCCGGCATCACAGCAGCCCAACCAGACCTCTTCAGAAACTGTGTTTATTGTCTCATCCCAGGCTCACACGCAAAGCCCAAAGCTGTACAATGCCTAGAAGATATGGTGCAGAGCCTGAGTGCCAGATCAATCACCATAGATGCCGAGGCACATGACAACATGGTTGCAGGCATCAGCCACCTGCCACTCCTGCTATCGGCAGCGCTGGTTTTAGCAACATGTCAAAATCCAGCCTGGCCTACGATGTCGCAGTTAGCATCCAGCGGTTATCGTGACCTCACCCGCCTGGCATCCGGAAATCCAGAGGTAAGTGCCCATATATGCCTCACCAACCAAAAACCTATCATTTCTTGGATTGACAACTTTATCGAAGAGTTGCAAAAGATCCGCTCACTCTTATCTACTGGCAGTAGCGAAATAGAAAGATATCTGGCTGCAGCCCAAAAAGCTAGACAGAAATGGTTAGAAAAACGTTAACACAACGAATCCTTCCCCCCAAACGGCTGAGTGGTGAGTTTGTAGTACCCGGCGACAAGTCCATTTCACATCGTGCTATTATTCTCAGCAGCATTGCCGACGGTAGCAGCAAAATCAGCAACCTCTCTGTCGGCAACGATTGCCTTTCCACAATCAATTGTCTCAGGGTACTTGGGGTTAGGTTCGCAAGGCAAGCTAACAAACGCTCAATCGTTCAAATCCACGGGGCAGACATCGATGGCCTTGTAGAGGCCAAAAACGTCTTGGACGCTGGGAATAGTGGTACCACCATGCGCCTTTTGGCTGGAGTGCTTGCCACACGGTCATTTTTTTCTGTTATAACAGGTGATGCTTCACTTCGTTCCCGTCCTATGGGGCGATTAATTGAGCCACTGCGCGCGATGGGTGCCGATATACGTGGTCGTGCTGACGATTCCTATGCCCCACTCGTCATCAAGGGTGGAAAGCTGCGTGGTCTAAGATATGCCTTATCTGTGCCCAGCGCCCAGATAAAATCAGCCATCCTGTTGGCCGGGCTTTTTGCTGAGGGAGATACCATCATAGAGCAAACGCTTGTTTCACGGGACCACACTGAGCGAATGCTCGAGCTGATGGGGGCTAATCTCAAACGTGACGGTACACGTCTTCGCTTAAAACCACTTGCAGCGTCTCTTGCGCCTGTAGAAGTTACTGTGCCGGGCGATATTAGCTCGGCGGCCTATTGGTTGGTTGCTGGCGCTATTCATCCAAATGCCAGCATCAGAGTTCTCAACTG
>VGOF01000275.1 GCA_016875975.1 Chloroflexota bacterium
CACCAGAAACGCAGGCCGACTCCGAGAATTCCTGAACCCTGTCTGGCCTGCACCATTGTGCATGAAGAAGCACGGGGACGGGATGCCAACTGTGTCCCTTTAGCATCGCTGGTGTCGAGTGGTCACCTGTAACAACGACCACATCTGGCTTCAGATTTAGCAATTGCGGCAAAGCAGCGTCAACCCGCTCAATCACCTTTACCTTTCTCTGAAAGTCACCGTCTTCGCCAGCGCTGTCTCCCTCCTTCACATGCACATAGAAGAAATCGTGTTCTCTATAGCAGGCTGCCAATATGCGTAGCTCCTCTTCGATACCGTCATCCACACCATAGATTTTCATTCCAACCAATTTGGCCAAGCCTTTATACATGGGATAGCGTGCTATTGCGGCTGGTTTCAGTTTGTATATTTCGGACATTGAAGGTATTTGAGGCAGTTTGGAGAAGCCACGCAGCAAAAGCATGTTAGCCGGAGATTGTTTAGCAAGAATTTCCTTTGCCCTTTCCACGAAATTATTGGCAATACCTGCAGTGCGCTCAGCTTCAGGCTTTGTGGCAACAGCAACATAAGGGGCAATGCCTGTTTTTTGCGGGTCAGTATCGGCAACTTCGGCAGCTAGCCCATTGCCGCGTAATACCAACAGAAAGCGATGCTCCCTTACTGGCTTGACAAAAAGCACAACACCATCTAGCTTGACACGTTTAAGCAACTCACATAGCTCGGCACATTTCTCGGTGCTTATACGCCCTGCTCTGCGGTCGGTGACCAAGCCCTCGGCATCAACAGTACAAAAGTTGCCGCGAACTGCTATATCTCCATTGACAAGGTCAAAGCCTATGCCCAAACCTTCCAGGACCCCCCGGCCTATGGTGAATTTGAATGGGTCATAGCCAAAAAGCGCCAGGTGCCCGGGGCCACTGCCAGGCGTAATGCCAGGACTCACAGGGTCGCTTTGGCCACAGATGCCTCTTTTAGCCAGGTAGTCCAGGTTGGGCGTGTGAGCTGTTTCCAGTTCTGTTTTACCAGTCTTCGGGTCTGGCAATCCGCCGAGTCCATCGATAACCAGTAGTACTATTTTGGAGGGTGAAAGGGCGCAAATTTGACCTATTTCGTCAAAAGCAATCATCACTTATCCAGTAACGCAGCTACACCAGGCAGGGTCTCCCCCTCGAGAAACTTCAGGCTGGCGCCACCACCCGTGGAGACATGGGTCATTTTGTGCGACAAATTCATCTCTTCAACTATCTCGGCTGTGGAACCACCGCCAATAATGGTTGTCGCCTCGAGACCAGCGAGGAGGTTGACTAAAGCTTTAGTGCCAGAAGCGAATTGCGGGATTTCATACACGCCCATAGGTCCATTCCAGAAAACAGTACGGCTGCCTTTTATCTTCTGTGAAAAGAGGTCGATAGTGCGCGGGCCGATGTCCACGATGTACTTATCTCGTGCTATATCACGTATATCTACTACTACGCCAGCCGATTCTCCGCTGATACTGCCAGCAATCATCACATCAACGGGCAAAAGCAAAGTTACGCCATTGTGACTGGCATCCTCCAGCAATTTCCGAGCTACATCCTGCTTTTCCTCCTCAACTGAGGATAATCCCACCTCATGGCCTTGCACTTTCAAAAAAGTAGCCGCCATGCCACCACCAATCAGCAGTAAATCAACTTTTGCCAGGACGTTCTGGATGAGGCCAATCTTGTCACTTACTTTAGCACCGCCTAACAAGGCAACAAAAGGATGAGCAGGATTATTCAGGATACCACTGAGAACAGTCAGCTCTTTCTCCATCAAGAAGCCGGCCACGGCAGGCAGATATTTTGCAACTCCCACTGTAGAAGCATGGGACCGATGCGCTGCGCCGAAAGCATCATTCACATAAACTTCGGCCAGCTTAGCCAAAGCCTGGGCAAACTTTGGGTCATTTTCTTTCTCTTCAGGATGGAAACGGACATTTTCCAAAAACAGCACCTGACCATCTTTTAGACTATTGGCAGCTTTTTCTACTTCTTGCCCAATGCAGTCTGGCACTGTGACTATTGGTGCTTCTATAAGGCGGGATAGACGCTGTGCTATAGGCGCCATTCTCAAGCCATCGACTGCCTTACCATCAGGGCGCCCCAGATGCGAGCATAAGATGACCTTAGCGTTGTGGTCGATAAGATATTTAATTGTGGGCAGAGCAGCTTGGATGCGGCTATCATCGGTGATAGCTCCTGTTTTTATGTCCAGTGGGACAT
>VGOF01000276.1 GCA_016875975.1 Chloroflexota bacterium
GAAAAGGCACGTCCCAGAAGGAACGGTCATACTTTGATTGTCTGATTAAAGAAGGTGGCCAGGGTGTCCAGCGCCTCAGGAGCTGCACAGCAGACGACATTCTGCCCTCTCCTTTTCATTCTTATCAGCCCTGCCCGGCGTAGCTCTTTGATGTGATGGGATACTGTGGAAGGGGCAAGGCCAAGGTCTTTACCCACTTTGCCTACACATTCCTCCATTTCAGCCTCTGTGCCGCATGAGCCATCGGGGGGACAGCAAGCCAGGCGCATGAAGATGATGAGACGATGCGGATTCGATAGCGCCTTGAATATGTCGGCGAATCGCTCTATTTCAGTGTCAGTAGAATTCGACATTTCGATTATTTTAGAATAGTAGAAAAGATTTGTCAAGTCGGAAATGAGCACACTGGGTGTGGCACTTTTCGGTTCACGCTCCAGAGGTAGCGAAAAACTTGCGTTTGAAGTACAGTGCCACGTTCACCAGGCAGCGAAAAACTTGCGTTTGAAGTACAGTGCCACGTTCACCAGGCCGATGAGCACCGGCACCTCGACCAGCGGCCCGATTACTGCAGCGAATGCCTGACCGGAATTGATACCAAATACGGCTACGGCAACAGCAATCGCCAACTCAAAATTGTTGCTGGCGGCGGTGAAGGCGATGCTGGCAGTCTTTGCATAATCAGCCCCGATCTTCTTGCCCATGTAGAAAGATACCAGAAACATAGCGACAAAGTAGATAAGCAATGGCAGGGCAATCCGCAAAACGTCCAGTGGAATTTGTACGATGAGCTCGCCTTTGAGTGAAAACATCACCAGAATGGTGAATAAAAGCGCTGCCAGGGTAATGGGGCTTATTTTGGGAATGAATTTACTCTCGTACCACTCACGCCCTTTGGTTTTCAAGAATACGAAGCGAGTCAACATGCCACCGAAGAAGGGAATACCAAGGTAGATGAGCACGCTCTTGGCTATTTCAGCCATTGTTACCTCGACCAGAGAACCCGTCAAACCGAACCAGCCGGGCAAGATGGTTATGAACACGTAGGCATAAACTGTGTAAAAGACTATCTGAAAGACTGAGTTGAAGGCTACCAGACCGGCGGCATATTCCCTGTCCCCCCTGGCCAGCTCGTTCCAAACAATGACCATGGCAATACAGCGAGCCAGACCGATCATAATCAGGCCTACCATATAGTCGGGATAAGGCCAGATATAACCCAGAAAAAGGATGGCAAGCAGAAACATGAGCACCGGGCCGATAAGCCAGTTCTGCACCAACGATAACGCCAGAACACGCCAGTTTCGGAAAACGTGACCCATCTCCTCGTATCTCACCTTGGCCAGTGGCGGATACATCATCAGGATGAGGCCGATGGCGATGGGTATCGAAGTGGTGTCTACTTGGAAGAAACCGATGAAATCCGCTACGCTCGGGACGAAGTACCCCAAGCCAACGCCAAAAGCCATAGCCAGGAATATCCACAGCGTCAGGAACCGATCTATGAAGGATAATCTGCCAACTGTGGTCTTCTGTTCGGTATTGACCATTATTCTTTCTCCCTACTCCAGAAGCTTGGCTAAAACCTTGCGGTTCTCGGCGAAGTCGGGCTCGTCCAAAACGGGGCACTCTTCGAGGTGGAGCTTGCCTTTCCCCAGGTCTATAGCAAAGGCCAGGCAGTTTCTCTTACCGCACTCTCTGCAATCGGTCTGTGGTAGCAGTTTGTGCAGCATTAGCCCAGCGCTCATCTTGTCTTTGCCCGGGTCGATAGCCTGCTGTGGCTGCTGTAATCTGTCAGCAAGCTGGTGAAAGATAGCTGGCTCAGGATAGGCGCCGATATCATATAACAGGTAGCCCATAAACGGAGTAGCTTCTTCCTGGTAACAGGCTTTCACGGCTTCTGCTATCACTGTCGGGTTTAACCCAGGGGTTTTCGTGTCCTTTTCTCCCGGCTTGCATAGCAGGTTGACGATGGTGACGATTTGTTTATTATACCTGTCTATCATCTCCATAGGGATGTTGGAAAGAGTGGGAGTGAGCGCTGTGGAATCGATGATTCGCTTGTATTTGTCCACCCCTTTCTGCTTGAGCAGCAGCAGCGTTTCACCGGGCATATGTCCACTTGATTCCCTGCCACAAAGCACGATGTAGCGGATATTGGGATTGGCAACGACATTACATATCATTTTCTCGATGCCGAT
>VGOF01000277.1 GCA_016875975.1 Chloroflexota bacterium
GTCTTCACCTGTCGGCAAACGCTCGACGGCACGGATAGCCAACTCGTGCAGTTGGCGGGCATTCGCCAAGCGTGAATTAAGCCCGACGTAATACAGGCCGAGCTTTTCTACGGCTTGGACTTCTCGACCCATCTCCTTTCCTGCTTGCCTGAACTGGCTGAGGACGACAAGCACGCGATCTCCGAGGTTCATCGGCGGAATCTCATACTCATTCCCGGCTGGAATGCGAGTTAGGAGGTCAGCGCCTTTGGGACGCGAAGCAATCCGCTTTTTCATCTCGACGAGGCTGAAGCCAGAACTGCCTGCCATAACAAACACAAGCTTTGCGTCCCTATCAACATTGGCATCCAGGTATGGCAAAAGCACCTCGTAGGGCCAGGCTTCGTGGGTTTTGGCATCTACCTCATCTACCAGGCAGAGACACGGTTTGTTCTCGATATCGAGTTGACCAATACCGGAGATGAACTCCTCGTGGCTGCACTTCGCCAAGTTTAATTCTTGATAACGTATGGTCGGTGGCAGTGAGGCCGCCACCTGCTGAACAAAGTAGGTTTTGCCGCTCCCGGGTGCTGCCCAAAATAGGTGGTTATTTCGCTTTCGGCTCGGGCGGTCGAAGCCGCCCGCAATCTTGTGCCGGACGTCCTTTAGGGTGTTGCGCACGGTCTCATCATATCTGGTGTAGTCGCCGACGATGCGATACCGGGATAAGGCGACCCAGTCCAGCCCGGCGATGAACGACCTAGCCTCATGCGCCATAGAGTCGTCCACTGCTGCACTAGGTTCCGGTGCTGCTGGCTGCCCTACGGTGACAGGGTCGCCCAGGAACTCGGCAATGGCGCGCAGTATCGGCTCGCTATCCCCAAACCATGGAATATGGATGTCTCCTTCAAGCGGGACAAAGCGGGCATTAGGTATCAGGGACGCCAATTCCCTGCCCATTTTAAACGCTATAACCCTCTCGCCTTGGCGATGCAGTACCAGCGTCGGTACTCGGAGACCGGGGCAGAGCGAGGCAACATCAACTTTATATATCAGGCTCAGTAATTCAGCAGCTATCTTTGGGGTAACGCTTTCGCGCTGCAACTTGGCAAACGATCCTAGAATGTCAGGAGAAGCACACGGGAAGAAAACGTCAGCAAGGGTCTTGGAGCCGATACCCCAGTGGGCTCGTATCACGGACATGAATGCTGCCTGGACTTCCTCAGTGGCGATTTCTTTACCACTGGCATAGGTGCCGTACAGAATCAGATGGCTGACCCGACGAGGATATCTAGTTATGTAAGCTATGGAAATTGGTCCACCACAAGAAATTCCCAGCAAGGCCGCGCGTTTTAGCTTGAGATGGTCGATGACCGTTTCCAGGTCATTGACTTCGGCCTCCAGCGTAAAGTCAGTCCGGTTTCGGTCTGACAGGCCGCTGCCGCGCTGGTCATAGCGCACTAAGGTATGGTGAGCTGCCAGCCTTTCTAAACAGCGACGTGTCTCCGGGTTTTGCCAGGACAATTGTAGATGGCTGAGCCACGTTGCCGGTATAACCAGCGGCGGCCCTTTACCCAACGTGGCATAGGCAATTCGGGCACCATTAGCGTTGGTGCAAAAGCCTATCTGCTGCTCCAAAACCGAAACCTCGCCCCCGAATTTCCAAATCTATTAGTGAAGCTATCTTAAGCTCCTGTAATCTGGCTGTCAAGCCAACTATACACCTATATCCACCGAATAAGGATGTGGCAGTGTCTCTAGGTTCTGCACAAAATGAGTGAATGTGTCTTAACCTGTGGCATTTACGGTAATAACATCACCATTCTTACGAGTGGAAAATCCGAAGATTTGACCTTTTTGAAAAAGTAGAAGCTAAGTTAAGGCGATATTATTACCTAGATGGTGGAGATGGGGGGATTCGAACTGCCCTATGTTACAGTCAGTGGAAGTGAATGCTTTTACCGCGCTGGCAAAGTCAGCCTTTGTAGGCCCCGATTCTCTCCAGGTATTCTTTATATTCCACCATCTTGGCCAGCACGCGGGCGGCCTGTCTGCCTGAAGGATAGGAGTAGTGCCAGCCGCGGAGCCTGGGCTTGCCTTCGCCGAATGTGGTGGTAAGCACCGGCTTATGGTAATCAGCTACCATTTGCTCAGCCAGCGCTGCCAGGAAATTGGCTGAAGAATCGACCATCATGTTGCGCAGGTCATCCTGGCTGC
>VGOF01000278.1 GCA_016875975.1 Chloroflexota bacterium
GATCAGGAAAGTCACCGACAAACCCATTCGCTTTTTGGTCAACACCCATCATCACGGCGACCATACCTGGGGAAACCACGTATTCCCTGAAGCTACTATCATCTCGCATGATCTTTGTCGCCACGAGCTAATAGCCACAGGTGTCATGGATACCGGACTGCTGAATACAGTGTTCCCTGACCTGGATTTCACCGGTGCTGCAGTGACACCAGCTCACATCACCACAGTAAAAGAGCTTACACTCCATGTTGATGACCAGGAAGTGAAACTCATCCACTTTGGGCATGGGCATACTATTGATGACCTGATTGTGTATTTGCCTAGCGAGGGCATTATCTTTACCGGCGACCTCATCTTTCTATATTCTATGCCGCTGGCGATGGAAGGCTCATTTGCTGGGTGGATTAAGAACATGGGTCTGATGACCGAACTGGGAGCCAGGACATATGTCCCTGGCCATGGCCCGGTGTGTGGCAAGGATGGCCTAAAGGAATGTCTCGATTATTTGCTGCTTGTTCAGAAGGAAGCCAGAAAACGGTTCGACAAGGGCATGACCACGGATGAAGCAGCGAAAGACATCGACCTTGGCCATTACAAAAAGTGGGCCAACCCGGAGCGTATCCTGGCCAATATAGAGCGGCTGTGGCGTGAATTCCGCGGCGAAGACCCCGCCACCTCTAAGCTGGATGTGGTGGACGTCTTTTTCCGCATGGCCACCTTTGCCACTGGTACCTAGAAGCCCCAATTATAAACGAAGCATTATTGGCGGCTAGCCTTTGGGCTTGGCTTTCTCCTGTTCCTGCAGTACGCGGCGCAGAACTTTGCCAACCATGGTCTTGGGCAAGTCTGTTACGAAATCGATGAACCGCGGTACTTTGTAAGCCGCCAATTTCTGTCGGCAATGATTTTGTAGCTCCTCAACAGTCGCCTTCTGGCCTTCTTTCAAAATTATCCATGCCTTGACTGCTTCCATCTGCCTGGGGTCGGGAATGCCAGCCACGCAGACCTCCAGGACAGCGGGATGCTCCGTGAGAACTTCTTCCACCTCTCTGGGCCAGACCTGGAAACCGCCAGGCTTTATCACGTCCTTCTTGCGAGCAGTAAGAAAAAGATAGCCATCTTCATCAAGGTATCCGATATCCCCAGTGTGTAGCCAGCCATCTCTCAATGTTTCTGCCGTCTCCTCAGGGTTATTCCAGTATCCTATCATCAGTTGAGGCGCCTTGATGGTTACCTCTCCGATCTCCCCAATTTTCATCTCCTTGGTACCAGTTTCGATATCAACTATGCGGATAACGGTGTCTGGCAACGGCAGTCCTACCGAGCCTTCCTTCCAGACTCCACGCCAGGGTGTGGTGGACATAGCCATTGTTGACTCGCTCAGTCCGTAACCCTCGGTTACAGTGCCTCTGATTTGCTCCTCAATTCTCTTTTTGGTCTCCGCCATCAATGGTGCTGCTCCAACTCCTGCCCCTAACAGGCATATCAGGTCGGTGGGCTTGAGGTCTGGATGATTCAATAGATTGATGAACATGGTTGGCGTGCCGGCGAGCATGGTAGGGTTGACATCCCGGATAGTCTGAAGGATAACATCGACGTTGCGGGGGTCTGCAATCAGCAGCATGGTCATGTGTATTGTTACTGCCATGGCGCAGCAGAAATAAGCCCCCATCGTATGGAACAGAGGCAGAGTAACTAACATTACAGCTTCCCAATCGGTGCCTCTACCCTCAAACCATGCCTTCAACTGCATGCCGGTGATGGTATATGACTGATGACTACCTACCACACCTTTGGGCGTGCCTGTTGTGCCGCCGCTGAACATGATAGCGGCTGGGTCCTGCGGGTTTATTTGCACATCAGGACGCTTTGCCCCTGCATATTTCTTCATCAGGTCACTAAGCCATACGTCGCTATCCTTAAGCTGCATAGCCTTAGGTGCGTTCAAGTCCTTTCCTATAGTGTATTCGTCGAACTCGGTGACGATAAGCTGGCGCAGCTTAGTGCTGGATTTCAGGCCATCCAGCAGCGGGTACCACACATTCACGGCGAAGGCTACCTCCGCCCCAACATCGTTCAGGGCATGTGCATGTTCGGTTGGCGTATAAAGAGGATTCAATGGCACCACTATGGCGCCTGCCTTCCAGATAGCATAATAGGTGATGAAAGTCTGGGGTATATTGAT
>VGOF01000279.1 GCA_016875975.1 Chloroflexota bacterium
AGACCAATATAGAAAAAGCCACGCACCAACTGGTGAGACAACTTGAAAAAGAAAGCCACAAATAATCTAGAAGCGATAGCCGAAAAAATACGGGACTTCTTCTCAACCAGAGATACTGCAAGAGAAGAGGTAATCAGGCTTTGCCGAGAGGTTATACGATACAGCGCCAATGCCATACGAGCTGTGCACCGACAAGACCAGGCTGGAGCAAAGCAATTACTGGGGTTCGCACACGATTCGTTGCGCCAGATATCTAAATCCGTACCCAAAGAACATAATGACCTGCTTTATGGTGGCATAATTCACGATGCCCAGAAAGAATTCGCTGAGGCCAACATAACCTTAGCCCTGGTCACTGGGGACGTAATTCCAACTCCAGAAGCTGCAGGAGTTACTTACGCTGCTTACCTAAATGGCATGGGTGAGGCGGTTGGTGAACTGAGACGCTATCTTCTGGACAGCCTGAGGCGGGATGAACTATCTAGATGCGAAGAACTGTTGGCAATAATGGACGATATTTACTCCATCTTAGTAACCATGGACTTTCCTGATGCCATCACCTTTGGCCTAAGACGAACTACAGACTCGGTTCGTGGCATCCTCGAAAAAACACGTGGTGACCTCACGTTGGTATTAAGGCAAAAAGCCCTCGAAGACAAACTCAAAAGCAAATAATCCAAAGGCGATGCCTTTAGTATCCTCCCCATCGGCCCACACGTCGACCTTGACAGCATGCATTCAAAAGTGATAGATTCTCCAACTTGGGACATCGGGGTGGATGCAGCCAAGCCAAATAAATCAAATCGCAAGGAGGTAAAATGCCCGGTATATTTTGGATTGTGCCGATAGCTGGCATAGCCACCGTGCTCTTTGCCATCTATCTGGCAGTCAATGTCCTTCGTCGGGACCCAGGCACACCAAAAATGAAAGAGATCGGCGACATGATCTTCGAGGGCGCCTGGGCATTCTTGAAACGGCAGTATAGTACAATCGGGACACTGTCGGTGGTGGTAGCAGTCATAATCGGCATACTTGTTGCTCTGCTAGGTGGCGAAAAGGGCATAGAAGGCATGACTGCGTTTGGAATCGGCTGGCGAACAGCAGTTGCATTTTTGGTCGGTGCCCTCTGCTCTGGCGTTTCTGGTTTTATCGGCATGTACATCGCAGTTAAATCCAATGTACGGTGTGCCGCTGCAGCCCAGAAGAATTTGACAGAAGCTGTAAACGTAGCCTTGAAGGGCGGAGCAGTATCAGGCTTTCTGATCACCGCCCTAAGCCTTCTCGGCGTGACAGGCATCTTCTTTGCCTTTGGTGGAAGTACCAAACCCGAAATCGCTCCGCACCTTATTGTTGGTTTTGGTTTTGGCGCTAGCTTCGTCGCCCTCTTCGCACAGCTTGGAGGCGGTATCTATACAAAAGCCGCCGACATGGGTGCCGACTTGGTTGGCAAGGTAGAAGCCGGTATCCCAGAAGACGACCCGCGCAACGCTGCAGTTATCGCCGACTTGGTTGGTGATAACGTTGGGGACTGTGCTGGTCGTGGTGCTGACCTCTTCGAGTCCACGGCTGCTGAGAATATCGGCGCCATGATACTCGGCATCGTAGCCTACCTGGTAACCCATAACGTCGCATGGATACTCTTCCCGCTCGTTGTGCGCGGATTCGGCCTGATCGCCAGCATGGTAGGCGTCAGCATCGTGCGCGCCAGGGAAGAGGAAAACGCCATGAATGCGTTAAACCGTGGCTATTATGTTGCTGTAGCTCTTTCCATCATAGGCCTTGCTGGAACTGTATATTTCATGCTTGGTAACTGGTGGCTTTTTGGTGCTGGCGTTATTGGCATTATCACCAGCGTAATTGTCGTATTCATAACACAATACTATACAGAATCCCGGTTTAAGCCAGTAAAAGAGATTGCTGAAGCGTCGAAAACTGGGCCAGCTACTAATATAGTCGTTGGCACAGCCGTGGGCTTCGAAACGACCTTGGCCACCGCTGTAGTAATAGGCTTAGCGTTGATGCTCTCCTACTGGATGGGTAATGCCAGCGGTGTTATGGGTGGTGGAGCCTTTGGTACTGCTGTGGCTACCATGGGCATGTTGATGACCTGTCCCTATATATTGTCTATGGACACTTTTGGGCCCATAACCGATAATGCCAATGGC
>VGOF01000280.1 GCA_016875975.1 Chloroflexota bacterium
AAGTCTGAGTAGTGGCTAGTGTCGGAGGGTGTTATGAGCAGTCTTGCAGTAGAAAAGGCAAAACAGGTTCACCAGCGGCATCCGGAGTTAACTTTTCCTGTGGACATGGAGTGGCTAGCTAATGCCGAGGGTTGTGAGTGCCTTGTCTGGCCGTTCTTGGAGCCAATAAAAGAGGTGAAGCAGGGGCGCTGGATAGGAATTGCCGATAGCTTATCGCAAAAGGAACGCCGCTACCTGATCGCACATGCGCTGGCTCACCACCTTATGCATTGCGGTAACCAGTTATCTTTCCGCGACTGGCAGACGAGCACCCGCCGCAGGCAGGAGAAAGAAGCCGATTGTTTTGCTGCTCATATTCTCATACCAGAAAAGGAACTGGACAAGGTAGCGAACATGCCCCAGTGGGAGATTGCACAAACCTTCGGTGTACCAGAGGAATTAGTTAGGCAGAGAATGAGCGATTTTGCTACAGATGCGGAGATAACCAGATGGCAGTCTATGGGTGAAGATTGAAAAGCTACCTGAAAGGAAAGGATCATGATGCAAAAAGACACTAAGAGCAATTTGAAGTGCTGTATCTATGCCCGTGTATCCACGGAGGAACAGGCGGAGCGGGATCTTTCCATTCCATTTCAGTTGGAGAGATGCCGCTATCATGCCCAGGGTAAAGGTTGGGAGGTAGTAAAGGAGTTTATCGATGCCGGCGAAAGCGCCAGGACCGACAAGCGTCCTGAGTTCCAGAAAATGGTAACTGCTGCCAGGAGTAAAGAATTCGATATTATCCTAGTGCATAAATTCGACCGTTTCGCCAGGAATGACTACGACTTCGTTATCTATGAAAAGGAACTCGAAGACTTAGGGGTTATCCTTGAGAGTGTAAGTGAACCTGGGGATGCTTCAACGCCTGCTGGCTATATCGGGCGAAGGATGATGCAGATCATAAGTACCTGGTACTCGAAGAATCTAGCGGTTGAAGCGAAAAAAGGAATGAAGCAGAAGGTGGAGAATGGCGGTTGGCCCAAGCTGGCTCCACCAGGGTATCTGAACAAACATGATAAGAACTCTGCCTGGATTGAAGTAGATCCCGAACTTGGCCCATTTATCTCTACGGCTTTTAAGGAGATGGCCACAGGGAGATGGACGCTTAAAGAGTGGGCAGATCATGCCTATAGCTTGGGACATCGCAGCCGTAAGGGCTATCCCTTGGCTGTCAGCGTTTGGGGTGCGATTTTTCACAACCGCTTCTATCTGGGAGAGACCTGGCTTCGCAAAGGGGATGTTCCCACAAAAGGGACTCATGAACCTTTGACTGATGAATCTATTTTCACTAAGGTGCAGCAGGTATTGAGAGAACACGATAAGCACAAGCAGCGTACTCAGCGCCATAAATACTTGCTTCAAGGATTGCTCTACTCCTCAGATGCTGACAGTCCCTGCTGGGTTGAAACACATCCCAAGAAGAAAATAAGCTATTACCGCAGTAAAGCTAAGGTGGATGGCAAACAAATTTTCTACAACACAAAGGATTTGGATGCACAGATGTGCAGGGTTGCCAGAGACATTACTCTACCGAAAGAAAAACGTATCGAACTTGAAAGAGAATTAGACAGATGGTTTGAGAAAGAGGCTAACGGTGATGGCGAACTGGATCAGGCTCAAGAACGTCTCACCAAGCTGGAACGGGTAGAAAAAAATCTGCAACGACTAGCGATCGAAGAGGAAATATCCATTGAAGACTTCAAGGAGCACCGGGCCAGGATTGAGGCAGAGAGGAAGAACCTCAAGGACTTGGTGGAGATGATAAGCTCCCGGCGGAGCTTGGTGAAGGGAGACTTTGAGATTGCGCTGCAGATTTCAAGTGAGCTTGACAATCTATTTAACGAAGGGGATAATGATGAGCGGCGTTTGCTCTGTGAGACTATTTTCAAGCGCGTCTACGTACGAAACGGCAAGATTACAAATGCAGAGCTAAACTCCCCTTTTGCTCTTATCGCTAGCCGGGTTGAAGGTTCGGAATCCTTCCTGACTCGGCAGCCAGTTTTTGGCGCATTCGTCTAGGGGTTTAGGACGCCGCCCTCTCAAGGCGGAGATCACGGGTTCGAATCCCGTATGCGCTACCAACATGATTATCCGAAGTCTTCCTTCGAGGGAAGCTTTT
>VGOF01000281.1 GCA_016875975.1 Chloroflexota bacterium
CCAGGCCGATGATTACTGGGGGGCAGGGATTGCTTCCGGAGTTATTGACTACTTCGGTCACGAAATCGATGATTCCCTGTCGGCCTTTGGCCGGGGTGAGCACGGTAAGGCGGGAGCAGTTTTCCGAGCCACCGCCCTTGGGAAGCACATAGATTTTCAGCTTATCGCCCGGGACGATTTCCACATGGACTACGGCCGGGGTGTTGTCCTTGGTGTTTGTCCGTGTCGAAAATGGCTGGTTCACCATGGACTTGCGCAGATAGCCTTTGTCATAGCCCTGGCGCACACCTTCGTCTATGGCATCATAGAGATATTTCCCGGTGACATGTACGTCTTGGCCCAACTCCAGGTAGACCACGGCCACGCCGCAGTCCTGGCAGATGGCCAGTTGCTCTTTCCTGGCTAGCTCGGCGTTTTCCAGCAGGCGGTCTAGAGTCTGTTGGCCCAGGGGTGATTCCTCGGCCTTGCGGGCGCGTTTCAAAGCTTCGATTACGTCTTCAGGCAAATTGAAATTAGCTTCCTGGCACAACCTGGCTACGGTATCAGTGATGGCGCTGGCTCTGATATCCCTCATCGGCTGACTACTCCAGCTTCATTACCTTAACCAGCTCCCGTACTGCCTCGGCAGACTTCTTCAAAGCTGCGCTCTCTTCGGCTGTCAGTTTCAGCTCTATTATCTGCTCTATGCCGCTCTTGCCCAATTTGACCGGCACTCCAACGACTGCGCCTTTGATACCGTATTCGCCATCCAGACAGGTGGCACAGGGTAATATCCGCTTCTTGTCCAGCAGGATAGATTCCACCATCTGCGCGGTAGCGGTGGCTGGTGCGTAAAAGGCGCTGCCTGTTTTGAGCAGGGCTACGATCTCGGCGCCGCCTTTTACTGCTCTGTCTACAAGCTGGTTTATCTTGTCCTGGGGCAGCAGCTCAGTGAGGGGCACGCCGCCCACGGTGGCAAGCCTGGGGATAGCTACCATGGTGTCTCCGTGGCCGCCCAGGATACAGGCTTGGACATCTTCTACTGATACATTCAGTTCCTGGGCGATAAAGGTCCTGAACCTGGCGGTGTCCAGTATGCCTGACTGTCCGAAGACGCGTTGCCGGGGGAATTTGCTAACATGTAGTGCCAACTGGGTCATGGCGTCCAGTGGGTTGGCTACCAGGATGATGATAGATTTCGGGGAATATTTTGCCACCTGTTCGGTGACCTGTTTCACGATGTTCATGTTGGTCAGTACCAGGTCATCGCGACTCATGCCAGGCTTCCTGGGAACGCCTGAGGTAATGACCACGATTTCGGAATTGGCGGTATCTTCATAGGAATTGGTACCGACTACTTTGGCATCTGAGCCGGTAATAGGGCCGGTCTGTAACATGTCTAAGCCCTTGCCCTGGGGCATGCCTTCGATGATATCTACCAGTACCACGTCGATAAATCCCTTTTGAGCTAAGACATGGGCTAAGGTGGCTCCCACATTTCCAGCACCGATGACACTGACTTTGCTACGCATATATGTCCTCCTTATTTTTTGAGTTTCTGGATAACAGCGTCGACGACCTCTGAAGTGGTGGCTGGGGTTTCAGAGGGGTTGGCCTTCAGGTCGTAGGTCAATTTTTTACCTTCGGCGATAACGTCAGCTATGGCCTTTTCCAATCTCTCGGCAGCCTGTTTCTCGCCCAGATACTCAAGCATGAGCTTGGCCGACAGCATCATGGCCATGGGGTTGACCTTGTTCTGGCCACGATATTTGGGTGCGCTGCCGTGGGTAGGCTCAAATATCGCCATATTATCACCCAAGTTAGCGCCAGGCGCAACCCCCAGACCTCCTACCAGCCCGGCGCAGAGGTCTGAGATTATGTCGCCATAGAGGTTGGGCAGGACAATAACGTCGAACGACTGTGGGCTTTTCACCAGGCGCATGCAGGCGGCGTCTACCACTACGTCTTCGAACCCGATGTCAGGATATTCTTTAGCTACCTCGCGGGCTGTACTGAGGAACAGGCCATCTGTGAATTTCAAGATGTTAGCCTTGTGAACTGCAGTGACCTTTTTCCGCTTATTGGCGCGGGCATATTCGAAGGCAAATTTCACTATACGTCTGGAACCGGTCTCCGAGATGACCTTCATGCTGAATCCGGAGTCCTCTCTAACAG
>VGOF01000282.1 GCA_016875975.1 Chloroflexota bacterium
TCCTTGCCAGGAATTTATCCCCGCCGATTTCCGCTCCTACCTTATTGACGATTTCTGCTGATTTGTGAGGGCTAACAGTTAGCGTAGTGGTGAAGGCGTCGGCCCCACATTTTTCCATAAAATGATAGGTGCTTTCCAGCCTTATCTGATAGCAGACAGAGCATCTCCTGCCACCCTCAGGCTCAGCCCTAAGCTCTTCGGTCTCTTTAAGCCATATCTCTGGCATATAAGGCCCTGTTTCAAGCCGGAATTTGAGCCTGTCAGCCACTTGCTGCACTGCCGCCAGTCGTCTTTCATATTCTTCAGCCGGATAGATATTGGGATTGTAGAAATAGCCCAGCACCTCGTGTCCTTCTTCAATCAGTGCTGCCGCAGCGCCGGCAGCGCAAACTCCACAGCAGACGTGCAAGACCACTTTCATAGCTTTTGTCTATACTGGCCTCAACAGGTAACTACCTTTTCACTCGCATCAGGCCAAAGATAAGCAGAAAGCCAAGGGCGATGCTCAAGCCGCTGGCTAAGAACACCATCTGGAAGTCGCTTACCTGGCCAACCAGTCCCATGGCAGTGGTACCCACGGCGAATCCCACCTGGAAGAAACAAGTGGAGATGGCCATGGTCAGCCCTCGGGTACTGGCAGGGGAAAAATCAGCAGCCATCGCCAGGCTCGCTGGCATAGCGATGCCCATGCCTATGCCAAATAAGAGAGCAAACAGTATGAGCTGGGACAGAGTATGAAACGGAGACATCAGCCCCACAGCTAACGCAGTCAAGCCCAGGCCCAGGGCGATAATCAGTCTCCTGTCCGCCCTGTCCGCCAGCCGTCCCGCTGGAATACGTAGCAAAGCTGAACTGGCGTACATCGCAGTGATTATGGTGCCAGCACTGGCTTCGTTTATCCCCAGGAAATTGCCATAGAACGGTATGTAAGTGCCAATGGTCCCTGAGCCTATGGCAATGAACATAGGCGTCATTAGCCCGGCAAAGACCAGGGGCTGCTTCACCCAGTCCCAGGAGCTACCCTCCGTTGCCTGGTGTGCCGGCTCATAGACAAAAGCACGTACCCGTACAGAGATTAATATCAGCGCTACCGCTGAAACAGCGGCACAGGTATAAAACACAGGGTCAAAGCCAAAAAGCTTTAGCAGAAAGCCACCGGTAATCGGCCCCGCCATCAGCCCCAGTTGCAGTGAGGCCGTGTACCAGCCTATGGCTGTCCCCCTTTTTTCTGAGGACGTCAGGTCGATAACCAGCGCAATAGCCGCCGGTAGGAAAGCCGCCGCTGCCGCACCATGGAGTATCCTGACCAGTACAAGCTGCATGGGATTACTGGCCAGCGGATAGAGCAGCGGTGCCACAGTGAACAATGTTAGCCCGCCACCAAGCAACCTGTGCCGCCCCAGCCTGTCCGAGAGCAGACCAAATGGAATCAGCAGGATAGCAGCCACATAGGAGTTCATGGCTGCTATCAGGCCTACCTCCGCCACATTCGCACCCAGCTCAGCAGCATATAGCGGTATTACAGGGAACATGAAGCTGAACCCTGTGAAGCCGACAAAGGCGACGATGTAAAGCGTGACCAGCGTAAAGGAGTTTCTCAAAGTCCCTAAACTTTAGCACAAACGCAGCTATGTTGAAATGCTTCCCCTGACACAAAGCGGAAGGTAATT
Organism: Chloroflexota bacterium; assembly: GCA_016875975.1. GTDB lineage: Bacteria > Chloroflexota > Dehalococcoidia > GIF9 > UBA5629 > VGOF01. Next base: position 1,671 of record VGOF01000282.1, read on the forward strand.
CAATAGGCTATAATAAGGACTATGCCCAAACACAATCCCAGGAAGAAAACCGGCAAGGTGTATCTTGTCGGAGCAGGCCCAGGCAACCCGGGACTGATTACGGTCAAGGGGCTGGAGTGCCTAAAGCAGGCAGAGGTCATTATCTACGACAGACTCATAGATGACAACCTGCTCGATGCTGCCCCTGCTGATGCCGAAAGGATTTACGTAGGCAAGGGACATGGCTGCCATGCTCGCCACCAGAAGGAGATAAACCTGCTTCTGGTGACCAAGGCCAGGGAAGGCAAGACGGTGACCAGACTAAAAGGCGGCGACCCCTTTGTCCTGGGGCGCGGTGGCGAGGAGGCGGAAATCCTGGCACAGAACGGCATCCCATTCGAAGTAGTCCCAGGAGTGTCTTCAGCCTATGCCGTGCCTGCATACGCCGGTATACCGGTAACCGACCGTCGCCTG
>VGOF01000283.1 GCA_016875975.1 Chloroflexota bacterium
ACCGAAGACATAGACATGGTCAAAATAGGCAAAGGCAAGAAAATCAAGGTAGGCAAACGCCGCTTTGCCTCCACGTGATTTGTACCCAGAAAATGTGTGGACAGTATCAGAAACGGTTGACGATTTGATACGGATATACGATGTGATGAAGAGCGTGCTTTTGCGTCACTAATTTCAGACAGACTTGCGGAACTTGCCCATGAAGTCAACTGTTTTCTGTATGTCCTCAAGAGATACCGCATTATAGATGGAGAAGCGGATGCCTCCCACGGAGCGGTGACCTTTAATGCCCAGCAAGCCTTCTTTCTTAGCCGCATCGATGAATTTATTTTCCAAATCTTCATTGGGCAGCCGCATGGTGACGTTCATCCAGCTCCGGCTATCCTTGTCGGCAGTGCCTTTATAGAAATCCGGAGCGGCGTCTATGGCGCTGTACAGCAAATCCTTCTTGGCTGCATTGAGCTTCTCCACTCCTACCAGGCCACCCTTGCTCTTAATCCACTCTAACACCAGCTTCATGATATAGACCCCGAATACCGGAGGTGTGTTGTATAGCGATTTGTTATCTGCATAGGTCTTGTAGCTCAACATGGTGGGAAGACCTTTTTTTCCTTTCGCCAGGAAATCATCACGAATGACCACCAGCGTCACACCCGCCGGACCAAGATTCTTCTGTGCTCCGGCATAGATAAGGGAAAACTTCTTGAAGTCCAGCCGCCGCGAGGCGATGTCTGAAGACATATCAGCTATCAGGGGAACATTGCCGGTATCCGGAAACTCCCAGAATTGGGTTCCTTCGATGGTGTTGTTTGAGCAGAGATGGAGATAGGCCGCATCCTCCGGGTATTTTATCTCGCTCATCTTCGGCAGCCGTCGATACTTCTCCTCTTTGGAGGAGAATGCCACGTGCGCTCTGGCCACAATCTGGCATTCTTTCAAAGCTTTGGAAGCAAATTCGCCGGTGTCCACGTAAGCGGCAATCTGGCCATCCTCGATGAAGTTCATTGGTATCAAGGCAAACTGGGTAGATGCGCCACCGCCCATGAATAGCACTTGGTAATCAGTGCCAAGCCCTAGCAGTTCGCGTATCAGCACAACCGTCTGGTCATTGATAGCTTCAAATTCCTTAGCACGATGAGAACTCTCCAGGATTGATATCCCACTGCCCTGGTAATCGAGGAGTTCTTCCTGCACGGTCTTGAGAACGTCCAGCGGCAAAGCCGCCGGGCCGGGATTGAAATTGGCGTTTCTTTTTATCATGTTGTTCCCTCACGCTTTGCTATACTGAGAAATTATAGCACGTTCTGAATTGCTCTTGTTTCAAACATCAGGCATTGCGATGTGACGCTATTTTCCAGAAAAGTCTTTGCTAAAAAGGTATAATGTTGAACCGTAGAAAAGCAGAACGGAGGACCAACATGGCAGCGCTTAACGCTCAAGCCAAAGAACTTAATCAGATATTAAAGGCTCACAACGCAACAGCTTTTGAGCTTTTATCCAAGAGAGGAAAGGCAATATATTTTCCGGCAAAGGGAATCCTGGCACAGGGAATGGCAGCCAAGGGCAAGGAAATCAATGCAACTATCGGCACTGCTTACGAAAACGACGGCAAACCCATGGTAATGCCCAGTATCGCTCGCCACTTTGGAATCGATAGCAAGGATGTCTTTCCCTACGCTCCTAGCGAAGGGATTAAACCCCTGCGAGACAAGTGGAAAGAACTGATAAAGGCCAAGAATCCTTCCCTGGAAGACCAAGAAATCAGCGTGCCAGTGGTTACATGTGGAGTCACTAATGGACTCAGCATAGTGGGATACATGTTCGTCGAGGAAACTGACGATATCATATTGTCCGACCTATACTGGGAGAACTATGACCTGGTGTTTACGAATGCATACGGTGCGAAGCTGAAATTCTTTAATCTTTTCAAAAACGAGCAGTTCGACATCAATTCATTCAGAAAAGCAGTTATCTCAAATTCCATCGGGAAAAAGGTGGTGCTCTTGAATTTTCCCAACAATCCGTCAGGTTATACCCCGACGAGAGAAGAGGCAAAAGCCATAGCAAATGTCTTGACAGA
>VGOF01000284.1 GCA_016875975.1 Chloroflexota bacterium
TTGCCGCCGGCACCACAACCAATGTGAAGTAATGTTTTTACTTCGATTTTTGAATGCTCCTTGATGACCTTGATATATTGCTCCGTTTCCTCTGCATACTCCTCGGGCGGAGCGATTATCGGTTCGGTCCAGGCAAGCTCATTGTAGGCGAGCCATTTATTAATGTTTTCCATATTCCCATTTTAGCTTGATTATGTATTGCTATCAACGATGCTTGACCCCAATTTGAGGGACTCTTTTCTTGAAAATTTATATCTTCCACCCAGGGGGAGAGCGATAAACGTGCTAGTTCTTAAAATATCTCAATTTGACTTAATGTTGGATATGGAGAGTTGAACAAAACCGAGAGATGTTTAGTCACAGGACAGGAACCATCATGTTTGAGGTGGAGATTCTTCACTGCGTTCAAGAATGGCAGTGCTATTGTTGTGTACTTGACAGACTAGATGTGCTTGATATACCCTATACCCATAGGGTGTAAGGGTGGAAATAGAGTTTCCGTCAAATCACCTGGCTAGCGCCAGTGTGAACCTGTCAGAGGCGAGTCGGCTCTTCGGTGTTCCAATTGGTCGGAAATATATTCAGCGGCTGGCAGTTCTGAGGGCTACAGAAAAATTCACTGAGCTTTATGGGCACCGGGCATTGAGGTTGCATCCTTTGAAAGGAAACCTCACAGGGCAGTACTCGATGACTCTTACCGGGAACTATAGGCTGATTATTGAAAAGGTCGACGAAGACAGAGTGCGCATTATGGATGTGGAGGATTACCATGGTGACTAAGAATAGTGCTTACCCTGATATTGCTATTCCCCCTGGTGAATATCTGGCGGAGGAAATCAGGGCGCGCGGCATCTCTCAGAAGGAACTAGCCAGGCGTATGGGGCGGCCATTGAACCCGATAAATGAGATTATCAATGGGAAGAAAGCCATCACCGCTGAAACCGCCTTGCAACTCGAGGAAGTTATGCCGGAGATACCGGCACGGTTCTGGTTGAACTTGGAGGCTGACTACCAGCTTACCAGGGCATTGATAAACAAACGCGCCAAAGTTGCCTGAGCGAGATGCAGGTTGCAGGTTTCAAGCTTCATCCTCCATCTTGCTTCTTGCCACTTGCATTTTGCATCTAGGTTCTCGCCTGTTGCCTCACGGCCACGCCTCGGTAAGTCGGGATGCCTGCGAGACAGACGGTGGGTTTGAAAATCCACCCCACGGTACTTTTAGGACTTTGTGGCTACGGTCTTTGTGTTTACCAAATTGGAAAAGCGCGTCGAAAGCGTGAGGATGCCCCCAGTCGTGTTGAATTTGCGCCAGGAAAGTTCAAAGGTCTATATTAAGGCGTGTATTAAGTTTCACTATCCCGTTTGCCAACCTGGTCTGGTGGAAAATAATACTTGGTATCGTGGTCTGGCCGCTCTTCCTGGGCTACGCAGTGAGGTAGTGAGGTGTGTCCCCATCATTTGGACAGGGTGAGGCCAGATTAAGAGAGCTAGAACCTGTTCAGCAGACTCTCCAAGAAACGCCAGATTTCCGAGATGTGCGTGAGGATAAAGATTACGAGTATTATGCCCAAGATAGTCAGTGCACAGCCGAACCATCTCATGTCTTTTGTCTTTGTCCTTTCTTGTACGTTGTTTCCGTGATGATTGTACCACTTTTCGAGCTAGGGTTATCGATGTCCGTATCCAGTAAATCCGAAAGGTGCGCCGAAACCATGAGAAGGCGCCCATATAACTTCTCTGGTTCAGTCCCCCTGGCTGCCCCTCACGAAGGCAACAACGCTATCCATAGGCTGCCTCCGACCAGAAGGTTCGGCTTCAAGAATGCCGTTGCTATTTAGAGGTGCATGCTATTTGCCGGGGCTGAATTTAATGACACTGTCGTAAAGGAGCTCTGTAAAAACAGGGCCTACCCTGGTAGCTGGCTCCAGGTATGCCCGGAAGCCGATGAAGGCAGGCTGGTCTAGTCCTACTCCGTGCGCCTTTGGCCCGGTCGGCACGGCTACGCAGGCCTTCTCGGAACTGCATTTACGGGCAAACTTGCAAACATAAAGAT
>VGOF01000285.1 GCA_016875975.1 Chloroflexota bacterium
TAGGCATGTATGGTGGACAGCAAACCTCTGGTCACACCGAAGTTCTCATGCAGTACCTTAACCATGGGAGCGAAGCAGTTGGTGGTGCAGGAAGCGTTGGAGATGATATGGTGCTTGGCCCTATCATACATTTGTTCGTTGACGCCCATGACCACGGTGAGGTCCTGGTTCTTGGCTGGGGCTGAGATGATGACCTTCTTGGCTCCGCCCTGCAAATGGGCTGATGCCTTGGTGGCATCGGTGAACAGGCCGGTGGACTCGATGACTATCTCCACGCCGTAGTCCTTCCAGGGTATTTTGGCCGGGTCACGCTCTGCTATCACCTTGGTTAACTTGCCATCAACTACGATAGCGTTTTCTTTAGCCTCGACCTTGCCGGGGTAGATGCCATAGGTGCTATCATACTTAAGCATGTGGGCGTTGGTAGCGGCATCGGTTAAGTCGTTGACCACAGCCACCTCCAGCTTATCCTTGTAGTGCTGGCTGATGGTCTTCAGGACTAGCCTGCCGATGCGCCCGAATCCGTTAATTCCTATTTTTGCTGCCATTTGCGTCTCCTACTTAAGGTTACTATGGTTTCGTTATTCCTAGTTTGCCCCGTCTGTCAGTGCGAGCCCCGACTTGGCGGGGCGTGGCAGTCTCACCGCCTATACTGTCATTGCGAGCCCGAGCGCAGCGAGGGCGTGGCAATCTCCGCATGGCAATGATACCTGCCTAGGCTGGGATCGCCACGTCCCGATTGCATCGGGACTCGCAATGACAAAACGGGGGATGCTCCTCACCATGACAAAATCGGTGGTCATTCATTTCCCCTGATATCTAACTGTGATTCTGGTGTCCATACCACCTCGTATGTTCCAGTCGGCCATCACCTCCATGCGCCGAGGCTTTATTGCCTCAACAAAGTCATCCAATATGCGGTTGGTGGCTTCCTCGTAGAAGGTCTCCACCATGCGATAGCTTGCCAGGTAGAATTTGAGCGATTTCAGTTCCAATATCTTCCGGTCAGGGACATATTTTATGGTAAGGGTGGCGTAATCGGGCTGCCCCGGGTTGAGCGGACAGAGGGAGGTGAACTCGCTGGTGATGATTTCCTCTTCATATTCCCTGTCCGGGTAGGGATTGGGCATGGTGATGAGCAGCTCCTTCTGGGGCTGCTTCCGGTAGCTGAGCTTGAGGTTCTTGACTCTCTTCCTCGTGTCTTCCATTTTTACTATTTACTACGGCATCACCAGGCACTCATAGTAGTTCACTTTGTCTCTGGTGTTCTTGGTCACCTTGCCTTCGACTATCAAGTACTGGAGATGTGCCAGTGTTTCCAGGACGGCAAGTCGCTTATCAATCGGCGCCAGCTTCTTGAAATTGACCGGCTCTCCGGTGGGCATCCAGGGTATCTCCTGGGCTATTTGGTAGGCCGTTTTCTGGCCCTTGCTAATCGCCTTCATTATCTCGTATCCCCGCTCCTTGTGGTGGGCGAATAAGCCTTCTATTTTGGCCTGCAGGCCGCTGAAAACGCTGCCGTGCCCGGGGAAGACAAAGCCCACATCGAGCTGGTGCACAGTCTCAAGCGAATTGAGGTAGTCACCCAGTGGATTTTCTCCAGATTGCGGATGGAGACCAACATGGGGGCTGATGTCTGCCAGGACATGGTCACCGGTGAAAAGATACCTTTTATGTGGCTCATAAAAGCAGGCATGTCCCGGCGAATGTCCCGGTGTGACGATGACCTGGAACTCAAACGGCTCCATCTCAATAGTGCTTTCGCCGTTGAGCGTCACGTCTGGTTTAACCGGGACCACAAAGTCAAGCGCTGGCATGGATGCCTTGCTCAACTCTGCTAACTCGGCTTTAGAGATACCGTTGGCTTCCAGGAATTGCGTCACCGAACCGAGCAGGTCTGTGACATTGACATATCGCTGGTCGAGCATTGCAGCCTCGGCTTCGCTCATGGCTACCGTGGCTCCTGATATCTGCTTTATCCTCCCCGCCAGCCCGTAGTGGTCAGGGTGCATGTGGGTAACAGCGATATAG
>VGOF01000286.1 GCA_016875975.1 Chloroflexota bacterium
AGGAGAAGGGCCAGGATGCCAACGCTCATACTGCCGGAGCGGAACACGTTGGTGGCGCCGGGGTTACGGTCTCCGTAGTGCCTGATGTCTTTGTGCAGCAGCCAGCGGCCGAGCCATAGGGAAAAAGGACAGGCACCCAGCCAGAAAGCCGCCACCCCTAGCAATATGGAATAGACCAGTTCCATCAGCCAACTCCGTCTGGCAACGTTCGCATAACAAGCCTCGCTATGCGAGGCATAGCATACATTCCGGCCCCATCCTTGTCAAGGTGGCGTGCTATTTCGAATCAAGCTCGGCGAGGGCTTTTGTCAATGCTCTGGCTACTGGTTCCAGCAACTCTGGCCCCGTCTCTTTCTCGGTGTCCTGTAGCGTATGGAAAAAGTAGTTGCTGCCAAAAAAGCCAAAAGCATTGTAGCCGGCATTGGCGATTTCCTTCAGCTCGCCGGCATAGCCGCCGGCACCGATTTTGAGTCCTGGAATATGTTGAAAAGCTGGCTCGAAAACCGGAAGCAGTTCTTCAGTTCCCCGCAGGAATGCGCGTTCGTTTGGCTGGTCAAGCGGGATGAACTCCTTGCCCGCCTTCTGCCATGAACGGCAGGCAATGCCAGCACCCAGGTGAATCCAGGCGGTAACATTTTCCTTGGTGATGTTATAGGACGGAAGGTATGCATCCAGGGTGAAGTGCGCACCCATATTATCCAGCTCATGACCGGAATTGGCTATGAAAATGTAGCTGTGGTTTGTATTCTGGTGTGCTGCCCACCGTGCCAAGCCGAGGAAAAGGGCTATGCCAGGACCGCGTTCTCCACCGCAGGTGAACCACCCCGATGAAGGCGTGGTGACCACTATCCACCTGTCGCCTCTTTTCAGCGTAGCCATGACGTTATGGGCTTTTGCCTCTGCCCTGTGCTCGCCGTTGATGCTGATAGAAGTTGTGGCTCCGGCCAGAGCAGCGGCGGCGAGTTTGGCGTCGTCATCATCAGCTACGAATACAGTAGTGATAGGCAGCGGCGCCTGGTAGTAGTCCAACCCTTGGCCTTTTCTCTTGGCATTTGCCGCAGCCAGCAGCCCGGAGTCATTATGATTCCGGGACACAGAAACCAACCCTATGGCTCCAGCGTCACTGACAGCATCTACTAGCTCGTCAAGACGATTATAGGGCAAAATGCCGTAGGCAGAGCCGGCATAGGCGATATTTCCCTTCAGGTTGCTGGTGTCCTCATAGTCATAGGGAACGAGTTTTCCTGTAACGGGCGTGGTATTAGGATACCAGCCTGGGAAGCAATCGAATTTCTCTCCACCAACAATGAGCTTACAATCTGCGAGAAGGAATTGCTTCAGAGTCCAGGTTTTCAACTCTACATTGAGACCTGACTGGCGCAAAGACTCTGCTATCCACTCGGATGTTTTGATGTCGCCAGGGTAAGCCGTGCGGTGCTCTCCAAAATCAACATACTTGACAACGTCAGCATAGAGACGGTCGCCAGCCAGGGGGTCTGTGGATGCTTGTTTAATGCCGGGAGTGGTGCAGGCACTAAGCAACGCCAACAGCAACATCGTGATGAAGACAAAGACTAACGTGCCTCTCATCTAGTCGCCTCCGCTCATCGATTTGAAAAAAGCACCGATGCTATCACTTACGCATCATGATAAGGCCAATGATGGCCATGACCCCACCAATGGCAAAAGCCCTTATCATGAGGGACATGCTGTTTGCGGCATCAGGCTGGCGAACAACAATCCATACAGGCACGAAAATCGCACATGCGATTCCCAACCCGAACAGGATATCGCCAAATATCGACACTGTGGATTTTGGCTTAGCCGGCTGCCGTCCGGGTGGTGGGGCGCCTGGGACAAGGGCTAAGCCACAGTTAGTGCAGAAGGTAGCCTGCGGACTGAGAAAGGCACGGCAGCGTGGACAACCACGCTGTACAGGCAATCCGCAGTTGGCGCAGAAAGGCTGGCCAGCCATGAGCGGAGCACCGCATCTCAGACAACGGAATGGCTGTTGCATCTCCAA
>VGOF01000287.1 GCA_016875975.1 Chloroflexota bacterium
AAAGCCCAATTTCTTGAGGCGGTTAACAAAGTCCCGGCGCTTACACCGCCTCCACCGGCTCACGTCTAGGCTCCTTATTGAGGTCTATGCCATCAATCACTGGCAGAACATGGCCAAGCTTGAGCCCAACCAGAATCCAATCTTCCAAAGTCGAACGTAATTCGCGTTCACATCCGTGAAGGGTTGTGCCAAATGCTATGACTCCGGCGCATGCAAGGATTCGTCCCACAAAGCTGCCATCCTCTAACTTGTCATAGACAGCATGTTCCAGCGCCCGGGCAACATAATCAGTAAGGACAAACTGTATCGCCATGAAGTATCCTGCACATTCCGTGACTTGCTCTCACAATTATACCATGATTTTATATAGGAGGGATTTTGGCCAGCGACCGGATGGGGTTAATTGTTGCTTTCCAAGAGGCAAGGTAAAATAGGTGCAAAACTAGGAAACGGAGGTCACCTATGGGACCCAAGGTATTTCTGATTCAATCAGAAGGGCTGGGACGCGGAGACGATGCGCTGGGGGCCATGCTCATGGCCAATTTCCTGCGGTTGCTCGGTGAAAGCAAGGAGAAACCGACGTGCATAATGCTCTGGAACGCAGGCGTACGCCTGGCGTGTGAAGGCTCTAAAGGCATCGAGCACCTGAGGAGGCTTGCAGAACAAGGCGTGGAGATACTGGCCTGCACCACATGCCTGGAATACTTCGATCTGGCCGATAAGCTGTTGGTAGGCAAGCCCACCACCATGGTCAAGACCATTGAATCTATGCTTAGCTGCGATATCGTCAGCCTGTAGCGGCTGAGAGGCGTTTTTGTATTGTGAGTCAATTCAGTGTATAATACGTGTATCGTTTCAGTTCAGGTTATTACGTGCTTCTTCTAATCCCCGGGGATATACCTTAAGTATTGGATGGCCCGAACTCTAACCAAGAATTCAGAACAGAGGAGGGCATCTAATGAGCTTTCAGGACAAGTCGGTTCATTGCTCCGTCTGCGGAACCATCTTCAGCTTCAGCGCTGAAGAGCAAGGGGTTTTCCAATCTTGGGGCTGTACCAATGAGCCCAAGCGCTGCCCGTCGTGTCGTCAGTCGAGGAAATCAGCACGACATGGGAATGGCGGCTCCGACCGCAGGATGTTTAGGGCAATATGCGCCGATTGTGGCAGAGATACCGAAGTACCCTTCGAGCCTCGCAGAGGCAGGCGGGTATATTGTAGCGATTGTTACCGCAAAGTGAGACCAAATAGATGATTTTAACGAAAGGAGTATTAGCATGAATATCTATGTGGGCAACTTACCATACGAGATCACCGAAGAGGAATTGCGAAATGAATTCGCAACTTTTGGGAGAATCTCGTCTGTAAGCATCCCAAAGGACAAGTACAGTGGCCAAGCCAAGGGATTTGCCTTTGTTGAAATGCCGGTGTTGTCTGAAGGCCAGGCTGCAATTAAAGGGCTCAATGGAAAAATGCTAAAGGACCGGAAGCTTACGGTCAACGGGGCTCGTGAGCGCTCTGGCGCCAGGAGCGGTGGTGGCTCCTATGGCGGCAGAGGTGGCGGTGGTAGGAGAGATAGCGGCTTCGGTGGTGGCGGCAGACAGCGAAGATACTAGACTATCCCTTCATGCGCATCTGCTCAAAACATGAAACTGTGGGCCTTCACGCTTGGGGCTATTGCTTTTATGGAGTTAGTGTAAAGACATAGACCGAGGATACGCTATCGCCGAGGAAGGAGGCAATATGAACATCTTTGTGGGTAACCTTTCTCTCGATGTGACTGATGAGGAACTGCGACGAGAATTCATGGCTTTTGGGCAGGTAATGTCTGTAGTCATTATGGACGATAAGTATAGTTGTGGCGGTCAATCCAGGGGGTACGGCTTTGTTGAAATGGCCTCAAAGTCCGAAGGCGAGGCCGCAATCATCAGCCTTCAGGGAAAAGTGCTGAGGGGCAAGGTAATTGACGTAATCCGTGCTCTCCCTCTTTCACCTAAAAGAGATACGGGGTCACTCCATGT
>VGOF01000288.1 GCA_016875975.1 Chloroflexota bacterium
GTTTCCCCAACCACTGCCCGACTTATACACTGCTGCAAACTGGGCTCTTTTCCTTAAAGCCCGCAGCCTCGTCATATCGCTATACTGGCGTCAGCCGCCATCTGCCCTTGAGCCGCCGTGATTTCAGCACCTCACGGCCCCCACGTGTTGCCGCTCTGGCCCTGAAGCCATGCGTTCGTTTTCTCTTGATTTTCTTGGGCTGGTATGTCCGTTTAGGCACGATGTTTAATCCTTAACAATTACGAGTACCTTAAGTTTCTTTAGGAAGTTCTCCCAGATTATAAACATGCTCAGGAGATGAAGGCAACAAGGCCAAAAAACGAGCTCGCTTAATAGCCAGCGCCAGACGTCTTTGGTGCTTAGCGCAGGCACCAGTACGACGTCGGGGCTGGATTCTGCCCCTATCAGAAACGTAGCGCCTCAACTTTGCTATATCCTTATAGCCTATCTCACTTTTCTCTGCACACAAAGCGCACACTTTGGGCTTGAATGTAAAACGGCGCGGCCTCTCTCTACTGACCTTGGGGTATGCCTCGCCTTGAGCCATTATCGCTTTTCGCCTCCTTTTTGCATATCAATCAAAAGGGTAAGTCTTCAGGGGCAACTGACTCATCAGCACCCTCGCCAGGGAGCTCTTCACTGGGCAAGGTAGCTACAGCTTGCCGGTCAAGAAAGAGCACTCTGTCCGCTAACACCTCAACGCTTGTACGCTTCTGCCCATCCTGTCCCTCCCACACACGAGTACGCAAACTGCCTTCAACATACACCCGCTGCCCCTTCGTCAAGAACTGGCTACAACTCTCAGCTTGTTTTCTGAAAGCCACAATCCTGAACCAGGTCGTTTCCTGCTTCCGCTCGCCATCAGGAGAAGTGAACATTTTGTTAGTGGCTACCGAAAACGACGTTACTGGTATACCGCTTGGAGTGAATCTCATCTCAGGGTCAGCACCAACATTACCAATGAGTAACACCTTATTCATACTCGCCATCATCCAGACCTCCCATATTACTCATCTAGTCTGATCAACAAGTGCCTCAGAACTTCTCCTGACAATCTCAGACTTGTTTCTAGTTCCCGAATGGATGTTGGCTTTAGCTCCAGCTTCGCCAACATATAGTTACCCTCAGCAAACTTCTTAATTGGGTAAGCCATTTTCTTCCGACCCCACTGGACAATCTCACCCACACTACCCCCGACCTTATTGACGATATCACTCACCCTGCTTATTACGTTGGGTATCTCCTCATCAGCCACATCAGGGCTGAGAATGAATACTAGCTCATAGCTCGGCATTATCCTTCACCTTAACATCGAAAAGTCGTCACATTATATCACATCGGCGTAAATGCAACAATTACCAGTCTCTTCCATACAAGATGAGCCGGTGGTGTAGTATGAAATTGTGTAAAGCTACTGGAATTGTAGAAAATACTTCTTGGTGGACAAACGATAATTTCACCAAGAGGTCAACTGTCAACGGCAAGTTAAGAAGTGCCATTTTCGCCAATTCAAAAATAGCCGCTTTTCAACCATCGTTGTCTATCCGTTTAGAACGCTGGCTCCCTGCAAGAATTGATTCCGCTATCCCGGCTTGAAGCTTGTCTCGAAGTCGATAGGAGTTCCCTCAGGTATTGATTACGGTACTGTGGTGAAGCAATCGGTCTAAAATGGCAGCAGCAAGCACTTCGTCTCCAGCAAAGACAGAAGCCCAGTCAGCAAACTCCTTGTTGGGGGCCCATATCATAGCCTCTTTCTCATACCGTTGGCATACCAGAGAGAAGACGAAGTAGGAGACTACGGAATCCAGAGATATGTATCCCACCTCATCGATGATAAGGAGCCTGGGATAATTTAGTACGCTTAACTTCTCTGCCCATTTGGGATAGGTGCTATCTCGGGACACCATGTTAGCCAATTCAGAGAGAGCACTAAAGTAAACAGAATGGCCCGCTCCCACCACCTCCATACCCAGGAAGAGACATGAAATTCGCTTTATAGCTGAGAGATGTTAT
>VGOF01000289.1 GCA_016875975.1 Chloroflexota bacterium
ATCCTGCCAGCCTGGTTCACCAAGCACCCAGTGGGCATGGTCTGGATATTCTTTGTAGACTGCTCCCTTGTACTTCCTGGCTGCCTGTCGCACCACCCAGGCCGGCGTAATCCTGTCCTGCGCACCAGCAATGACCAGCACCGGGCAGGTGACCTTGGACTCGTCCACCTTGCTGGCCTTTCTGGGGTCGAAGAACCAGAAGCCAACCTCGCTGGCAGCACGGCCGGACTCGCAGACGAATTTGTCATAGTTCGCCTTCTGCTCCTTGGGAGGCAGCAGGTTGAGCATGGAATAGACCGCCTCATTAAAAGTCTGGCGCATGTACCTTTTCCAGAAATTGGGCCTGACCAGTACGCTCCAGAAGCTCCTGACGACCGATGGCGTCAGTGGCCAGGTTCCGGCTGGCGATGCCGGTGTCAACAAAACCAATGCCCTGGCCAACCCCCTGCTGCCCAGTATCTGTGCCAGGAGACCGCCCATGGAATGCCCAATGAGGATGGGCTTGTCGCCCAGTTTGCTGATATCCTTCTCCAGGTCTTGAGCATAATCCAGAAGGCTGGTGGTGCCCAGCCTGGGGTCTGGCGTATCCTTGGGGTCGATGTCATGATAACGCAAGGTAGGAACGATGCAGCGGTAGCCTTTCTTCTCGAAGAATTTCTTGTAGTTGTCCCAGACCCAGGGTTTGCTCCACATACCGTGAATCATCACAATCGTCTCAGCCATAACCTCCTCCTGCCAAGTATGATGGCACTATCTTATACAAATGCAGCATAGTTGGCAATGCAAACATGCCATACCCCAGCCAGAATACGGAACCCCGGAGGGATAACCCCTTGACAAACCATAAAGAATATGTTAGTATTTCAATATCCATATATTGCTATATACTGAGCGCTGAAATGGTGGAATACAGTCAGGAGCTTTACAGTCTCAAAGCCGAGCTGTGCAAGACGTTTGCCGACCCCAAGCGGCTGATGATTATCAATGAGCTGCGCAATGGCGAATGCACGGTTGGCGACCTGGCCCGAGTCATGGATGTCCCGCAGGCCATCGTATCCCGCCACCTGGCCATTCTGCGCGACCGTGGCGTGGTCAAGCCCCGCCGTGAGGGCAACAACGTCTACTACAGCCTAACCGACCCGCAGATTATGGCAGCTTGCGACCTGATGCACCAGATATTGCTGAACCAAATCGAGAAGAACAAGGAACTGGCCGAAAGGCTTATAGCTTAAGGAAAGGAGGTGTGACAATGCCGGAAGAACATGTCTGCTACCACTGCAGGGTGATATTCGATAAACCCCAAGCGGACGGGGCGAAGGAAAAAGAAGCAACCAAATGCCCGTATTGCGGTAGCCCGGACATCCAGAAGCTGGACGAACAGGGCAACTATCGCTTCATCCGCAGGATGTCCTTTGGCTGAGGGTGAAGAGCTAAGGCCGTGTGCCTTACGAAATAACCAAGGTAACAAATAATATTCAAGGAGAAAATGTAAAATGGCAGAGAAGAAGGACGGAGCACTCATCATACTAATGAGCGGGGACATGGATAAGGCTTTTGCAGCCTTTACCATAGCTACCGGGTCAGCGGCTGCAGGAAAGGCGACCTCGATTTTCTTCACCTTCTGGGGCATAAAGGCTATTCAGAAGGGCAATTTCACCGGCCAGAGCTTCTTCGGCCGCATGATGTCTATCATGAACCGCGGCGGTATTAACCGCATCGGCCCCTCCCGCTTTAATTTCTGGGGCATCGGCCGCTGGATGTTCAAGAAGATGATGAAGGACCACAAAGTTACATCCCTGGAAGAACTCCGGCAAATGGCTATTGACCTGGGCGTGAGGCTCATGCCCTGCCTGACGAGCATGGAAGTGATGGAAATAAAGCAGGAAGACCTCATCCCAGAAGCCGAAGAACCCTGCGGCGTGGCTACCATGCTGGAGCAGGCTTTCCAGTCCGGCGCCACATTCTTCATTTAAACAA
>VGOF01000290.1 GCA_016875975.1 Chloroflexota bacterium
GAGCCGCAACTCAAAGTAGCGCAGAATAGAGCTAGCATCTTTGTCCTGGGTGAGTTGTTGCAGTGTATCAAGTAGCAGGTTGAAGAGGCGGCGGTCCTCAACATGGTCTGGCGTAAAGGAATCGACCAACTCTGAGATATAGAGGCCGAAGGAGAGCTTGTCCAGGTTCTCTTTTAACGCTAGAAAGTTGTCTATGGTTTGGGCCTGTGTGACGATGTCGAGGTTGCGGCCTCGGGCTAGCATTAGTTGACTATGAGTAAGAAGCTCTACGTGCCCGCCCAGCTTGCTGGTGGTACGGCGACTGCCCTTGGCCACGGCCCGGATTTTGCCCAGGCTGGGAGTGTATAGAGTGAGGATTCTATCGGCTTCGCCCAGTTTAATTCGCTTGAGTACGATGGCTTCTGTTTGATAAACGCGGGGCGAGTTCATAGCTGGTGCAGGATTACATCTCTTGCCTGCCCTCTAAGGCGCGGGCTATGGTCACATCATCGGCATATTCCAGGTCGCCACCATAGGGCAAACCACGGGCTAAGCGGGTGATGCGGAGACCCAGGGGAGCAATAAGCCGCTGGAGGTACATGGCGGTGGCCTCACCTTCCACGTTAGGATTGGTAGCCAGGATTACCTCTGTAACGGAACCACCGTTGAGTCTGGCGAGAAGCTCTCTGGTCTTCAGCTCTTCAGGGCCAATGCCATCAGAGGGGGAAAGCACACCGTGGAGCACGTGGTAGAGACCTTTGAACTTCGTGGTGCGTTCCAGGGGTATGATGTCGATTGGCTCTTCGACTATGCAGATGACAGAATGGTCACGCTCCGAATCCTGGCAAATGGAACAGGGGTCGGTATCGGTGATGTTGTAGCAGACGGAACAGAGAGCCACCTTTTCCTTGACTGTCCTGATGGCATCAGCCAAAGCCTCGGCTTCCACGGCAGGCGCACGCAGTATGTAGTAGGTCAACCTTTGGGCGCTCTTGGGACCGATGCCTGGCAGCTTGTTGAACTCTTCTATCAGCCTGGCGATGGGCTTGGCGGTAGGTGTGAAATCAGCGCTCAATGTTTTGTACTCCTAGGGCATACCTGGTAATTTCAGTCCGCTGGCGAGGCCGCCAAGGCGACTGGCCGCAAGCTCTTGTGACTTCTTAATGGCTTCGTTCATTGCCGTCATTACCAGGTCTTGCAGCATTTCCACATCTTCCGCGTTTACCACCTCCGGTGCGATGCTCACTGAGTGGACTTCCTGCTGGCCATTCATAACCACCCTGACTGCTCCGCCTCCGGAGCTGACCTCGATGGTGATATCCTTGAGCTCTTCCTGAGCCTTAGCCAGCTTGGCCTGAAGTTCTTGTGCCTGGCGGAATAAAAACTTATTCATCCTGTTCACCTTCTGTTTCGTCTATAACTTTGGCTCCCATCGTCTCTTGTGCAGCCTTTACCAGGTGGTCTTTCTTCTTGCGTTCATAGATGATGCAACGCACTTTGTAGGGTTTTCCAAATACCTCTTTCAATTTTTTCTCTACCAGGTGCCGGTACTTGTTATCTTCAATTTTTTCCTTGTGGAAGGTGTAGTAGAAGCCCAGTATGATGGTGCTGTCTTCGATGGCCACTGGCTCACAGGCACTGCGCAGAAATGCATCCAGAGTGCCGCTGGAACCCTCGCCATGCAGTGAATTGACGAACTCTGTCCAATGTTTGCGGATATAGGCGATGTCCTGGTCGGAATCTTTGTCTATGACGCTTTTGGCTATGGTCTCAGCATGTGGCTCAGCAGCAGGCTTTGCCGGTGCCGGTTGCTCAATGGGCTTGGGGGTTGGAGTGGCTTGTGCCTTTGGATGAGGAACTGTTTTTGCTGCTGCTTTTGTTTCCTGTGTTATATCTGGTTGCCTGGCTACAGGTGTTTGGACTTGTGGTTTTTCACCATCGGCGGAGAGCACTGACTCTACCAGCGCCAGTTCCAATGGCAG
>VGOF01000291.1 GCA_016875975.1 Chloroflexota bacterium
GATATCGTGGCTACGCTGTTGACGGCGGCGGGCTTTGAGGTCTATGACCTGGGGATAGACGTGCCGCCGGAGAAGTTTGTGGAGAAGCTGAACCAGACGGATTCAACTATCCTGGGCATGTCTGGTCTGTTGACACCTGCCTTTGAGTCTATGAAGGAAACAGTCAAAGCTGTGGAAGCAGCAGGACTACGTAATAGGGTGAAGGTCATTATCGGCGGTGGCATTGTCACTGAGCAGGTGGGCAGGTATGTGGGTGCTGACGCCTTCACCGATGATGCCTCTGAGGGGCTGGAGATGTGTCGGCGATTTGTTAAGGGTAATTAGCAATGATAAAAGAGACGATGACATCCATGGAGCGGGTCCAGGCTGCCATTAACCTGGAGCCTTGTGACCGTATACCTGTGGCACCGCTCATGGATGTCATGTTCCCCTCGCGGCACAAGGGCATGACTGTTGCCTATGGCATTGCCCACATTAAAGAGGGATTTCAATCAATAGTAGATGTCTTCGATGAGGTAGGTGGCTGGGATGCCATGATATTGCCGGGATATAGCCTGGCTTTGACCCCTGACCTTGCTGCTGGTGTCATATCTGCTCTGGCGGTGGGGGGGTATAGGTATCCAGGTGTAGACCCTACCATACCTGTAGATTCCCAGCCGCAGGTAGAAGAGAAGGAAGTCCTGACTAAAGAGGACTACGATGGTATTGCCAGCCTTGGCCTGAAAGGATTTATAGAGAAGAACTACCAGCGCTTTGTTCCCTTTCCTGCTGAGCGAATAGTTGCCTGGACCAAAGGCCAGACTGCGCGCTATATCAAAGAGAGGGAGACCTGGGACCAGAAAGGGATTCCGTCGCTCTGCGGTGCTATAGTGGAATCGCCGATGATGTTCCTGTCCACCAAGCGGTCGCTGACTGCTATTACCATGGACTTGCATAGAATACCGGATAGGGTGCAGGCAGCTATGGATGCCATGGTGGATGACCTTATTCAGGAGGCTATAGCCGCAACTAAGCTGACTGGCATTCCTGGTGTGATGCTGATACTGGAAAGGGGTGGTGGCTTTTACTATCCCTTGAGGATATTCGAGCGCTTTGAATTTCCCTACATGAAAAAGATGGTTGAAGCCTTTGCTGCAGCGGACTTGCTGACGGTGATGCATTTTGATCAGGACTGGACCTTGAACTTGCCTTACTTAAAAGAGCTTCCCAGGAAGAAGTGTATCTGCGAGCTGGATAGCACTACCGATATCTTCAAAGCCAAAGAGATACTGGGCGACCACATGTGTATTATGGGAGACGTGCCGGCTTCCATTACATCCATTGGGACTCCTGCAGAGATGGAGGCATACTGCAAGAAGCTCATCGACCGTATCGGTAAAGGTAAAACCGGCTTTATCCTCAGCTCAGGGTGTACAGTGCCGGCCGATGCCAAGTTTGAAAACTTCAAGGTGATGATTGACATCGCCAAGAGTTATCTGCCAGCCAGCTAGTCGCTTTGAGCGGCGTGTCTGCCAGCAAATTTGTCCCGGAGGTGTAATAGTGAGCAAAGAAACCATGACGCCCGCGGAGAGGGTTCAGACAGCAATTGACCTCAAGGTTCCCGATAAAGTGCCTGTAGTCCCCTTGATTATGCAGTTTGCCCTTCAGTATCAAGGGATTCCTCAGGCGGAAGCCTACAAAGACCCCCTCAAGGCTCGGCAGGCGCTCATTGATACGTACGATGCCCTGGGCAAATATGATGCTGCCATTGGGGCTAACCTGCTCTGGCCCCGCTCTAGCTGGCGGATATCGGCGGCGCCCACGCGGATGCGTTTCCCAGGCAGGGGGGGAGTGGCTGAAGATGCGCCTATCCAGGCTATTGAGCAGGAAATCATGACTGCCGAGGACTACGACACCATTATCGCGAAGGGCTGGAATGGCTTCTGCGAGGAG
>VGOF01000292.1 GCA_016875975.1 Chloroflexota bacterium
CTGTGGCTGGCCACGATGCCCAGAATTTTCATTTTCTCAGCCCTCCCTTCTGTTGCCGACTTTCGGATTTGTGACTGATGTATAATAGCACAATCGCGTTGCCTGATTTCTAGCGTTCGCTGAAGAATGTGGTGTCATATATGGGAGTGCTTCTGCTGAAGGGCGAAGCTATCTCCTTGTTGAAAGCGGGCGAGTGAGTGAGATTGCCACGCCCTCGCTGCTCTCGGGCTCGCAAAGACGGGGGGACTTTGTCAGGTTTATACTGCATTGCGTAGAAAGGAAGGTTACTGAATGGGCAGGTTGCGACTGATAGGTGCGATTGTCTTTGCGTTGCTGATTATCATGGCGATGTGGCTGGGGCTTCAGGCCGGCATGAAGGGCTTCAAGGTATCCGACATTTCCATGTTGCCCACCGTCCATCCGGGCGACCGTATTGTCGTTAACAAGCTGGCATATACTTTCGGCGACATTGAGCGTGGCGACATCATCGTGTTCTTTTCACCGCTATACAGTAAAGACCTTATCAAGCGCGTTATCGCTATACCCGGGGATAGGGTAGAGGTCAAAGGTGGGAAGGTCTATGTCAATGGCTCTGCGGTAGAGGAGCCATATATCTGGCAGTCGCCGGGGTATCTTATGCGGGAGCAGACTATTCCGGCAGACAACTATTTTGTGCTCGGTGACAACCGCAATTACAGCGATGATTCCCACAAGGGGTGGCATGTTCATAGTGGTGACATAGCGGGCAAAGCCTGGGTGGTTTGCTGGCCGCCACGGCGGTGGCAGCTAATTCAGCACCAGCCAAGTGGTTTGGAGAAGATAGATGACAGCCCAAGCGGCGCCCCGTTACTGCTCAATTCCAATTAGCCGCTGGGGGAGAAATGCCTGGGGCATCCGCCGGATTGGGAAGCAGCATTGTCCCGTCGGTGGTCGCTGGTTCTTCCGCTGAATGGCGTGCCAATCTCCTCTTCCCGTCGTTGTTTCGTTAACCAAACAGCTCTCTAATCAGGGCCTGCTTGTCCTTCTCAAGATAAGATGCCAGGTCATTCATGATGTTGTTCAATGTGCCGACTTTGACAGGGTCATGGGCAGGGATGGTCAAGCGATGTTCTGTGCCTTTCAGAGTGGTAGTCAATCTTATGTGACTACCGGTGCGATGGGTCTCTCGATACCCGTACCTGGTTAAGAGTGAAGCGAGTTTTTCACCGCCGACGTCTCGGGGCAGTTTCATACTTTGATTACCTCGTCCTTTACCAGATGCAGCCTAATGAGAGAAGGTTTCTTTGCCGGGTCGAAGTGACATATGACGGCATCCTGTACCATTTCCTTAAGCTCATCAAAGGTATCGGCTTCGGTAAAAATAGAATGGCCAAGCGCTCTCGCCTGGTAGCCGCCCTCAGGGGCCTCTTCTACCAGAAAGATTATCTCGTTCTCCATTGTCTTTCCCCTTGTATTCACAAGTTTAAGCCCTTCGCCCGAATTTTTCCAGTCGTAGGTGCGCGAGTTGAGCTGCGCTCCCCACTTGAAACCTGAAACTTGCATCCTGCCGGCTGTCATTCTTGAGAGGCTGTCCGAACATAACAATCACAAGGAACTCGCGGGTTCCCATTGATCCCGCGGGATCGTCACGTCCCGATTGCATCGGGACTCACGATGACAGTCTAATTGTTTTCGGACAGCTTTTCTAGAATGACGGGTGAAAATTGACGCAAGGTGTCAGTGGCGACTGTTAGACTATATTTACGGGGTAAATAGGGAGCGAGATGTATAGACTCCAGGCATAGCGGCTGACGAGTAGAGCAGGGAGCGGAAGGAAATTCCGCAGCAGTGGTGCTTTCTGACCACTGCTGCACTTTTTTTGGGGCAATAAATAAGCCGGAAAGGAGGCGGAAAGGAGCACAAAACCAGAGTCCCAGGCGGGTCAAGA
>VGOF01000293.1 GCA_016875975.1 Chloroflexota bacterium
GCCTTGTGAACTGCAGTGACCTTTTTCCGCTTATTGGCGCGGGCATATTCGAAGGCAAATTTCACTATACGTCTGGAACCGGTCTCCGAGATGACCTTCATGCTGAATCCGGAGTCCTCTCTAACAGGCTTGTAGTCGGCTTCAGCAATGAGCTTTTGAAGCTTTGCGCCTTCGGCGCTTCCCCTGGCGAATTCGATCCCGATGTAGAGGTCTTCGGTGTTTTCCCTTACCACTATGATGTCAACGTTTTTGAAGGGAGTTTGGATGCCAGGGTAGGTCTTGCAGGGCCTGAGGCAGGCGTACAGCTCAAGACTCTGGCGCAGGGCTACATTAACGCTTCGGAACCCTGTGCCCATAGGAGTGGTCACCGGCCCCTTGAGGGCTACTCTGTTCCTCTTGATGGATTCCAGCACCTTATCGGGCAGCGGAGTGTCGAACTGCTGCTGGGCTGCCTCACCGACGATGCCGATTTCCCATTCGAAGTCCACATCGAGGACTGCCAGAACCCTGCGGGTTGCGTCTGTAACCTCTGGCCCTATGCCGTCTCCAGGTAGGAGAGTCACTTTATGTGGCATTGTGTTTTCTGAATAGTCACACCTTGAAATCGCCGTGTTTATTGATATAGGGGATAAGCCCGCCTTCGCTAAGTATGTCCAGCATCACCTTTGGGATTTTGCCAGATGTCAGGCGAATGCCTTTGGTCTTGTTGAGGATGGTGCCTTTGGTCAAGTTTATCTCTAACTCATCTCCAGCGTCAATCTTATCTGTATCGCAGATGAGCACAGGTAGCCCCTGGTTTATGGCGTTGCGGAAGAAGATGCGAGCTACTGACCTGGCCAGGATAGCACTCACGCCGGACATCTTGATTACCAGTGGAGCATGTTCCCGGCTGGAGCCAAGCCCGAAGTTCTTGCCGGCGACGATGACATCGCCAGGTTTCACCTTTTGGGCGAAGGTCTCGTCAGCGTCTTCCATGACGTGTTTGGCCAGCTCCGGCAGGTTGCTTCTTAACTGGGCATAGCGGCCGGGTATAATGTGGTCGGTGGAGATGTCGTCTCCGAATTTGAAAGCTTTGCCTTTGAGGATTGTGTCTGGCATTAGCTCAACTCCCTCGGGTCGGTGATTTCTCCAGTGAGGGCTGAAGCTGCAGCCGTAGCCGGACTAGCCAGATAAATGAAGGCTTCTGGATTACCCATGCGGCCTTTGAAATTGCGGTTGGCTGTGGACAGGCAGACCTCTTTGTCTCCAAGCACTCCTTGGTGCAGTCCCAGACAGGCAGCGCATCCTGGCGGCACCAGAGTGGCGCCGGCAGCTACCAGTGACTTTACGTACCCAAGCTCCAGGGCGGAGGCCAGGACCTGTCGAGAAGCTGGAGCTATTACCAACCTGACATCGGGATGGCATTTCTTGTCTTTGAGAATTGAGGCGGCTATGGCCAGGTCCTCCACTCTGCCGTTGGTGCAGGTGCCGATGAACACCTGGTTGATTTTGGTTCCTCCGAGTGTCCGAACTGGGGCCACGTTGTCCACGGTGTGTGGCATGGCTGCCATAGGTTCAAGCTCTGAGAGGTTGATAGATATGGTCTGCTCGTATTGGGCATCGGTGTCAGGCTGGAGAGGGCTGTATTTGCTAGCTCTCCCCAAGGCTACCAGGAATTCCCTGGTGACCTCGTCGCTGGGGAAAATGCCCACCTTGGCTCCAGCCTCCACTGCCATGTTGGCTATGGTCAGCCGCTCCGACATGCATATCTCTGGGACTGCTTCCCCGCTGAACTCCAGTGCTTTGTAGGTGGCGCCATCGGCTCCGATTTTGCCGATGAGGTAGAGGACGAGGTCTTTGGAGCTTACCCATTTCTGGAATCTGCCGCTGAGATTGATTTTGAAACTCTCCGGCACGCGGAACCAGGTTTTGCCCAGGGCTA
>VGOF01000294.1 GCA_016875975.1 Chloroflexota bacterium
CACAGTGCAACCAGGCTATTAAGTATCGGATCAAGTACAACCGTATTCCAAATATCAGCCATAATAGACCTTACTTAGCAACATAAGGGAATTTCCATGCTATCTCGCCTTTTTGTACATCGACGCAATAGACAGTTCTATCCCTGCCATGGACAAAGACAAGGTCGTCCGCTAAATACAAGGGAGCCATCGTCGTGTAGCCAATGTTTGTTTTTCGCTGCAAAGCCCCAGTTTGACTTTCCAACACATAAATTTCACCCGCCTCAGAGATAGCCACCACGAAATCGCCCCATGAAATAGGCGAAGTAACTATCCGACCATCCCCTGCAAACTGCCATATCTCTTTGCCAGAACTAGCATCCAGAGCATAAATTTTTTGGTCAAGGCAACCAGCGTAGACTATACCATCCTTCACCGTGGGCTTTGCCCAGAACCAGTCCTCACCCCTAAATTTCCACGTCTCTGAGCCATCGATTTTGCTCACTGCATATAAATTCTGGTCAAAAGTGCCGAAAAATATGCTATTTTCAGAAATTGCAAGGGATGAGGCGATGGCAGCAGGATAGTCCTTATGCCACAATTCCTTCCCGTCTTTGATGGCATAAAGCTGCTTTGCGTAGTTACTGACATATACAACACCATTTTCGACCGCTGGGGTAGTCCAAATTTTCCCACCTGTATCGAATTCCCATCTCTTCTCCCCATAGGCGGCATCAATTGCGTATAGCCTGCCATTGGAGCTGGCAACAAATAGGGTATCTCCGTCTAGAACCAGGTCACCAACTACAGAGCCGATGTATTTGGTTTCGCCGGGGTAAATCCACTCCCCCTTTGACCTCATTGGAACGCCCTCGGCATAACCTGGCTCTAACCTGCTTATAGCCATTACCTTGCCGCTCTCTCCAGCATAGGTAGCCACATAGACAAGAGCTTCGGAAACTGCGGGCGTGCTGTATAAAACCACCGCCGCTGCTGAAGGCATGCAGCCAACCGGACCACACAATGAGCCAGTAGGCATGCCCGACTTCACCTTATCAAATCGCCACTCACCCTCGCCGGGGAAGGGCTGCTCTTGGCTACGTGCCGCTGGATTTATAGCAAACACCTCGCCATTCATGGAACCGAAATACAGGATGCCATCGTATCCCGCAAATCCCGACCAACCTTGCCGCTCAGTTTGGGCACAGCCGAAGGAAACTAAACAAAGCACGCTGACCAAAAGTATTAAGAGTGGTATCCTGAGAGATTTAACTTTCATTTCAACTAGCTATCGGTAGTCTGAATCTAACGACCTCATGGCACAGGGTCATAGCCACCAGAAGACCAGGGATGGCAACGTCCTATTCGTTTGAGTGTTAGCCACCCTCCCCTGAGCAAGCCGTGTTTTTCAATCGCCTCAACTCCATAATGTGAACACGTCGGCGTGAAACGACACGCAGGAGGTGTAACCTGCGATATTGTACCTTGATATAACTTAATTAGCCTCACCGCTAATAGCTTCATTCTAAATTGTTTAGCAGTCCGGCTTGCATCAGCAGCCTGCCCACAGATTCATTGAGCTGTTGGTAATTGGCAGCAACCACGCTTGCTCGAGGAGTCAATATTATGTCCCATCCATTTTTCAAGGGCTTCTGGCGAATTACCTCTCTCAATAGTCGCCGAATACGATTACGCACAACTGCATTACCCAAACTTTTGCTCACGGAAAATCCATACCTATTAGCGTTAAGCCCATTAGGCAATGCTTTTACTGAAACAAGCCTGTTTCCCCAACCACTGCCCGACTTATACACTGCTGCAAACTGGGCTCTTTTCCTTAAAGCCCGCAGCCTCGTCATATCGCTATACTGGCGTCAGCCGCCATCTGCCCTTGAGCCGCCGTGATTTCAG
>VGOF01000295.1 GCA_016875975.1 Chloroflexota bacterium
GTGGTTGGCTTGCCTCCTCCTCCTGTTCGAAGGACTTGGCCTTCCGTCATCTGCATCACCTCCTTCTGTTTCTGCATAGACAAAGAGACAAGGTTTTCTGCTTTGTCTGGTACTATTGTACCACCCTTGTCAAGTCCCCCGGGGCTCGTCGCTCGTCGCTCGTCGCTCGGGGCTCGTCGGCAGTCACTTTCGTCATTGCTTTTTTCCACCGTCACTTGCCCGTATCACGACCGTTGCGCCCATCGGGTGGACGCCAGCCGACTAGGCAAAAAAGCCGAGTGCTGAATAGGCGTTTCCAACATGCCGAAAATGGTAGTACTACTGAGGTCTGTTGCGCTGCGATGTGATATCCTTAGAGTGCAGGGTAATGTATGCGGGCCAGGTCACCAGGCGTTTCCGGCACTGGCCGGCATAACGGTTCACATATTGAATGCAAAACGTGTTAAGATAATTCTTAGATTTTCTACAGCGGGAGAAGAGACATGGTACAGCAAACAATGATTAGTTCCATGATGGCGGAGAAGAGAGTCTTCAAACCTCCGAAGGAGCTGACTCAACAAGCCTTCATCAAGAGCCTGGACGAATACAAGAAAATACACAGGCGTTCCATCGAGGAGCCGGAGAAGTTCTGGGCTGAGATGGCAGAGCAACTTGACTGGTACAAGAAATGGGATAAGGTACTGGTGGCCGACTTTGCCAATGCCAGGCATGAGTGGTTTGTAGGCGGCAAGCTAAATGTCTCCTACAACTGCCTGGACAGGCACCTCAAGACCTGGCGCAAGAACAAGGCGGCGCTGGTTTGGGAAGGCGACATCGGCGATAGCAAGACGTTGACCTACCAGGAAGTACACTATCATGTGTGTAAGTTCGCCAATGTGCTGAAGAAACACGGCGTAAAGAAAGGCGACCGCGTAACCATCTATTTGCCCATGATTCCGGAGCTGCCGATTGCCATGCTAGCCTGCGCCAGGATAGGGGCTATCCACAGCGTGGTGTTCGGCGGTTTCAGCGCCGATGCACTGAGAGACAGGATGATTGACTGCGAATCCACGGTGCTCATCTGTGCTGATGGATACTATCGCGGTGGCAAGGTCATCAGGAGCAAAGACAATGCAGACCAGGCGCTGGAAAGCTGCCCCAAGGTGAAAGATGTCATAGTGGTCAAGAGAGCCAATATCGACGTGCCCATAAAGGCAGGGCGCGACTACTGGTGGAACGTGGAAATGGAGGCAGAAGACATTAAGGCTGTCTGCGAGCCTGAGAAGATGGATTCTGAGGACCCCCTGTTTATCCTGTACACCAGCGGCAGCACCGGCAAGCCAAAAGGCGTGCTGCACACTACGGCCGGCTATCTGCTGTATGTCTATCAGACCTACAAGTGGATATTCGATGCCAAAGAGGAAGACACCTTCTGGTGCACTGCGGATATCGGCTGGGTCACCGGCCATAGCTACATTGTTTACGGCCCGCTGTCCTATGGCGCTACCAGCCTCATGTTCGAAGGCATTCCCACCTACCCCCATGCCGATAGGTTCTGGGACATCGTGGAGAAGTACAGGGTGAATATCTTCTACACTGCCCCCACGGCTCTCAGAGCGCTGATGAGGGAGGGAGAGGAATGGCCCAACAAGCACGACTTGAGCAGCTTACGCATTTTGGGGTCGGTGGGTGAGCCTATCAACCCTGAAGCCTGGATGTGGTACTACAATGTGATTGGCAAGGGCAAATGCCCTATCGTGGACACCTGGTGGCAGACCGAGACGGGTGGTGCTCTAATCAGCCCGCTGCCGGGAGCAATCCCGCTGAAGCCCGGCTCAGCCACGGTGCCTTTCCCCGGAATCGACCTTGCCATACTGAGAGAGGACGGCACCCCTGCCAATATAAA
>VGOF01000296.1 GCA_016875975.1 Chloroflexota bacterium
GATATCACAGAGAAGCTCAGTGCACTCGGCCTGCTAGGCGCACCAATACCACAAGAGTATGGCGGACTTGGTGCGGATTTTATCTCCTACTGTCTAATCTGCGAGGAGATAGCTCGAGGCTCAGCCTCCGTATTCACAACCATGGCGGTCCAAGTCTCACTCTTTCAGTTTCCACTCCTTAACTATGCCAGCGAAGAACAGAAAAGAAAATTCTTGCCTCTAACCACTAAAGGTGAACTATTAGGCTGCTTTGGCCTAACAGAGCCCAATGTTGGAAGCGATGCCAGCAGCATGGAAACATCAGCCGTTTCCAAAGATGGTAAATGGGTGCTCAATGGCAACAAAATGTGGATCTCCAACGGAGGCTTAGCACATTGGGCACTAATTTTTGCTCAAACTGACAAATCGAAGCGCCACCGCGGAACCGCCGCCTTTCTGGTAGAGCGAGGAACCAAAGGCTTTTCCAGCAAGGATATACATGGCAAAATGGGGCTGAAGGCTTCTAACACAGCCGAGCTCATTCTTCATGACTGCGAGGTGCCCGCAGAAAACATGGTGGGGCAGGTTGGTGACGGTTTCAGAATAGCTATGAGCACATTAGACAGCGGCAGACTCAGCACTGGCGCTGCTGCAGTCGGTGTGGCTCAGGCTTGCATCGATGCCGCTGCCAAATATGCTCAAGAGCGCATCCAGTTTGGTAAGCCCATAGCCAGTTTCCAACTAATACAAGAAATGATAGCAGACATGGTTGCAGAAACTGAGGCCGCCAGGTCTATTGTATACCGCGCAGCATATCTCAAGAACAGCGGCCTTCCCTTCATTAGAGAAGCATCTATTGCCAAATACTTCGCAGCCGACGTAGCAGTTAGGGCAGCACAAAAAGCCATCAAAATACACGGCGGCTATGGCTACTCCAACGAATACCCTGTCGAACGCTACTACCGTGACGCTACAGGTGTATCGCTATATGAGGGAACAGCCGAAATACAAAAGCTTATCATAGGACGCGAGACCCTGGGCACAGGAGCTTTCGTATAATTTAATACCCTAGATTAATTTAATACCCTAGATACATGGCAACGTACAGGGTGCCTGGTACATTTCATCACAACGAGACCGCACTGGGTACCCTGTGTAGCTGCTTGACGAAATGACTCCAACTAAAAAGCGACCAACAGGTCGCTTTCTCACTTCCAATACGACCCCGATGGGATTCGAACCCACGATCTCCACCGTGACAGGGTGGCATGTTAGACCGCTACACCACGGGGCCCCGCCTTTGATGTCCCTACCTCCCCACTCCACTTCAAGAGTCTATCAACATCACCTTTGCGATGTCAAGCTAACTGTCAAAGATAACGGCGGAGAAAAATAGTCCACGCCTGGCCTCAAAGCTATATACCTCACCAACCCCATATCAGCCAATGCATTCTGATTGATTTTTTGGCTCAGGTAATATAAGCTACATATCTTGTCTCATTTTCATTAATCAGTCAAGACATAATGCTGAAGAAACAGATAAACTATCCAGCAAAGAGGTACAGCACAATGCGTATCAAAGTTTGGTGCATACTTGCACTTTCATTGTTGTCCACTTCCCTAATCGCAACATCAATAAACGCCACTCCTGCATATGCTGCTAGCATCACGCTCAATCCAACCTCCGGCACAGTGGGAACACGAGTGATAGTAACAGGCGATGGCTTTACAGGCCGCCTGGCCACAATCAAATGGGATGGCAAAGTTGCCGCCGAGCGCATCCCACTCAGCGAAAAAGGCAGACTCGAGTACACTTTGTCGATTCCACAAGCAGCCAAAGGTTCATATACCATCGAAGTCACAGACGATAGCCACTGGTCTGGCA
>VGOF01000297.1 GCA_016875975.1 Chloroflexota bacterium
ACTCATGCCAGATGCCTCTGACTCTTTGTAGTCCAGTTCGTTGGCTGCCAGTATCGTCTTCTGGTTTGCCACCAAGGCATCGGCCATGGCTAGTATCGCCTTGTTCTTGGTTTCGGTGTTCAGGAAGGCGAGCTTCCTGGAAGCCGTCTTGGCTGCTTTACATTTCTCTTCCAGTTCCTTTATTGACGCTTGCATTTTTCCTCTCTTGGTAGACTATAGCCCTTTATAGCCAACTTTTCTATACCAACACCATGTTATTGCGGTGGATTACCTCGTCGCCGTACTCATAGCCGAGGAGCTTTGGTATGTCCTCTGAATGTGCTCCGCGGATAGCCGTGACGTCTTTGGAGCTGTAGTTGGATATGCCGCAGCCGATGTGGACATCGTCTGTATCCTGGATATCAACCACATCGCCACGCTTAAATCTGCCTTCTACGTCGACTATCCCTGCCGGCAGCAGGCTTCTGTTTTGTTGCTTGAGTGCCTTGACAGCTCCGCTATCTACTATCAGTTTTCCTCTTGAAGCCAGCCGGCTGAGCATCCACCGTTTTTTGCTTTCTAACTGACTTGTGTGAGGCGGGAAAATGGTGCCTACGTTCTCGCCACGGGCAATGCGATTCAATATGTCAGGAGTGCGCCCATCGGCAATAACCACGGCTACCCCTGAGCTGGTGGCCAGCTTTGCAGCTTCGACCTTGGTGGTCATGCCGCCAACGCCGCAGGAGCTGGATGTTCCCCTGGCTACGCGTTCGATCCAGGCATTGATTTTATCCACCCTGGGTATAAGCCTGGCCCTGGGGTCTCGTTGGGGGTCTGCGGTGTAGAGACCGTCTATATCGGTAAGCAATGCCAGCAGGTCGGCATCTACCAGGTTAGCCACCATAGCTGAAAGGTTGTCGTTATCGCCGAATTTAAGCTCGCCCAGCTCATCGGTAGCCACCACGTCATTCTCGTTCACGATGCAAACTACGCCTAGCTCGATTAAGGCCAGAAGGGTATTACGGGCGTTGAGGTAGCCGGCGCGGTCGGAGAGGTCGGCCTTGGTGAGCAATGCCTGGGCTATGATTATGTTATGCTTGCTGAAGAGCTGCTCGTAAACCTGCATGAGCTGATTCTGACCTACCGAGGCAAGCACTTGCTTGAAAGCGATATCCCGACGCTTGTCGGTCAAACCGAGCTTTTGTCGACCAGCAGCCACTGCTCCGGAGGATACCACAATTATTTCATGGCCTTGCCTGTGGAGATTAGCCAGTTGGTCAACCAGGCTGGACATGACTGCGCTGTCAAGCTGGGCGGTGCCACCAGTTAGTAGATTGGTGCCGAACTTAGCTATGAGGCGTTTGTATTGCATGTTGTCTAATTATAGCCTTGTGGCACGAGACCAACAAGTACGAATAGCTTCGAATCAGCTTTGCAATTTAGTCTGCCTGAGACTATAATTTGGAGAAATGCCTGTTATCAAATACGATGCATCTGGCCTGTTGGCCAGGGTTTCTGATGTCCTGTCTCAGCGCAATTGCCAAGCCTACGTTGTTGGTGGTCTTGTCCGGGATTGCCTTTTGAGCAGGGGCACGGCAGATATCGATATTGCCGTTAATGCCGATGCTCCTGGCGTGGCTCGGGAAATAGCAAATGTCATTGGTGGCAAATATGTGCTCCTGGACGAGGCGAATGGTGTGGCCAGGGTGGTAGCCACAGAGGATGAGCATGTTCTCCATCTGGATTTCAGCTCTTTCTCTGGCAATATCGGAAATGACCTAGGGAGGCGTGATTTTACCATAGATGCCATGGCTGTTGAGCTCGCCAGGCTGGTTTCGGGTCAAACGGAAGTCATTGACCCCTTCCGTGGCCAGGATGATTTGA
>VGOF01000298.1 GCA_016875975.1 Chloroflexota bacterium
GCACCTTGCGGATGATATCCAGGTAGGGCAAGGCCGGCTTAACCATGACCATGTCTGCGCCTTCGGCGATGTCCTGCTCCACTTCCCGCAAGGCCTCACGCCAGTTGGGCGGGTCCATCTGGTAGGAAAGACGGTCGCCAAACTGCGGTGCTGACTCCGCAGCTTCCCTGAAAGGGCCGTAGAAAGCCGAAGCATATTTAGCGGCGTAGGAAAGGATGGGAATATGAGTGAAACCATTTTCGTCCAGTGCCTGGCGGATGGCCTTCACCCGCCCGTCCATCATGTCTGATGGGGCTACGATATCGGCGCCGGACTGAGCATGGGACAAGGCAGTTCTAGCTAGAAGCTCCAGTGTCTTGTCGTTATCTACTTTGCCATCAACCACCAGGCCGCAGTGACCGTGGCTGGTGTATTCGCAGAGGCAAACATCGGTTACCACCAGCAGTTCTGGTACCGTCTTCTTGATGCTGTGTACTGCCTGCTGGATAATGCCCTTTGGGTCGTAGGCAGAGGAAGCAACATCGTCCTTTTTGTGGGGTATGCCAAATAGTATGACCGCAGGAATGCCTAGCTTGGCTATTGCCTCTACTTCTTTTGGCAGGAGGTCGGGTGAATGACGGCAGATTCCGGGCATAGAGGACACCTCTTGTTTCAGTCTCTTGCCCTCTACTACGAAGAGGGGATAGACCAGGTCGCCCACATCGACCTTTGTCTCCCTGACCAGTGCCCGCAGGGCCTCAGTACGCCGTAACCTTCGCAAGCGTGTTTTGGGAAATTCACTCATCTTGCCACCTCTGCTTCATAGTATCGTTCAATGGCTGCAACTAGCCCTGGTACAGTGTGCTCCACAGCAACAATATCTGGTTTCAGCCCCTTCTGTTCCAACGCTACTGCTGTGTTGGGGCCAATGCAGGCGAGCTTAGCTTTGTTGATGACTTGCCAGTCTTTCCCCAGCACTGCCGCCAGGTTGTTTACCGTCGAGGCGCTGGTGAAGGTGACAACATGGATTTGGCCCTTCAGCAGCATTTCTTTGCCTGGTGATTCGGCCTCCGCAGCCACAGTCCTGTAGGCTGCTACCTGGTGCACATCGGCACCAAGTTTAATCAGACTGTCGGTCATCTCGTTTCCAGCAATGTCGGCCCGGGGGAGCAATATCCTTTGTCCCTTGATAGCCTTCTTGTCCAGCCTAGCCACAAACCCCTGGCTGGTATATACTTGTGGGATGTAATCAGGGCAGACGCCATGCTCCTCTAGTGATTTAGCCGTGGCTGGGCCAATGGCTCCTATTTTGACGTTGCACAGCCAACGGGCATCGAGCCTCAAGGAGTGAAGCCGCCTGAAGAACATCTCAACCGCATTGACGCTGGTGAAGACTACCCATCCATAGGTCTTCAGCTCCTGGATAGCTCTGTCGAGCTTTTTCCAGGTGGACGGTGGGATAATCTTAATCACTGGCATCTCGACGGGCAGAGCGCCGCGTTCTCGGAGGAGCTGATTAAGCCCTCTCGCCTGTTCCTCGGGGCGGGTCACCAGGATACGCTTACCGAAAAGAGGCAAATTGTCGAACCAGCGCAGGTGTTCCCTTAGCTTAACCACCTCACCGACCACGACAACAGCCGGTGCTGTAATACCTTCTTCCCTGGCGCGGTCAGCGATATCTCCAAGAGTGCCTGCTATTGTCCGTTGCAGAGGGCTGGTGCCCTGGCTGATTATTGCTACCGGGGTGGTGGCTGGTCTGCCATTGCTCATCAACTCTGTGGCTATAGATGCCAGGTTGCCCATGCCCATCAGGATGACCAGTGTGTCACTGCCGGTGCTTACCTTGTCCCAGCGGATAGTGGATTCAGTCT
>VGOF01000299.1 GCA_016875975.1 Chloroflexota bacterium
TGCACCCCACCAGCATGCTCGCCACAAGGACAAGCAGCATGACTACCACCATGCAGTTCACGCATCTTTTCATTTCAATGCCTCCATGTCGAAATTAAGTTCCTTTCCCGTAGCCTGGAGAGATGCAGCGATTATATCCCCCATACCTACCTGCCACAATACGGCTAGCGGTACCGCTTCACCTGGAATCTGTAGAGTCGGACAGGCTCGTCAGGTGCTATGCCCGCCTTCAAGCGGCAGATGTGTATCTGTTCTTCCACGCTGTCCACGCCCTCCAGGTCGGGAAGCAACAACCCTCTCCTGTAACCACACTCCACAATCACGCCATATTTTTTATGGTCCAGCTTTTCGACACCGTCGATAGGCTCAGGCTGCGTCAGGACATCCACGCTGTATTCCAGCTCGCTCAACTCTGAGGGGCTGACCGGCAGGAAGCGAGGGTCACGTGTGGCTGAGCTAATGGCATTGGCTACAATCTCCTCAGCAACATTGCCCCGCGTTGGCTCAAAAGTGCCGATACAGCCCCGAAGCTCTCCGTGTTTCTTCAGGGACACGAATACCCCGGCTTTCTCTTGTAACTCGGGTGTAAGCCCTTTGGGTTTGACCACTTTACCCCGTCCCACATAGCTCTCCACTGCCTCTCTAGCTAACTGCACCAAAGGGTCAAGCTGTTTTTTCATCACTAACCTCTGGCAACGTTTCTCAAAACTTGACTTCAAACGAGGCCACCAGATAACCTACACCAAAAGGCCCCTCATAGGATAGCACTTCTGGCTTTACTTTTAGCCCGTCTAGCGCCCCCAATAGTATAACAAAAGAACGCAGGCCACATTCACCCGCTCGCTCAACAAGCGCTCTATCAAAATTCAATATGCTCTTGGTGTCCAGGCGTGACAATGCCTGCACCAGCTTCTCATCGAACACCTTGCCCTGTGGGTCATAGCCCGCCGGTGCGCTGGGGATGAGCCGATGGGAGAGGTCGCCGCTGGCAATGATAGCCACTTTTTTCTTGCTCAACTCCGCTGCTCTTCTGATAGCTTTGCCAAAGTCGAAGTGGGTCGCCAGCGGCAGCCAGGAGAAGGTCAGAGGCACCAGCGCCATTCCTTTCATTGCAGGTAATAGATAGTGAAGAGGCGCCATGACACCATGGTCCAGCTCGTAGCCCTTTTCTCCAATAGACTTCACCGCTATGCCAGCCGCCTCGGCTTCTTTTCTTATCAGCTTCACCATCTCCAGGTCATTGTCGAAATGGTGCGTTGGCCCATTGTCTCCCCACCTGCGCATATCACCATCGCATGACGCAGCCATCAGTATTCCCATGGCATTGTCATGGTATTGTCCGTGAGGGCTGATAACCAGCACAGTCTGTGGGTTCTGCTTCGCCAGCCGCTGGCGGAGCGTATCCATAGCCTCTAGTGTTGCCGCAATCGCCCGTTCCTGACCCCCCCCCACATCTGGAACCATCAACGGCGGATGCGGCACAATGCAACCAAATACTATTCCTGCCATGACCTACCTCCTCAACTTGACTAGCAATTCACCTATCATTGCGAGGAGCCCCGACCAGTCGGGGCGACGTGGCAATCTCGCTTCTGTGGGCACGAGACTGCCGCGCTTCGCTCGCAGTGACAGTTTGAGTTTTCTACCTCCTCAACTTGACTTCCCTCGGCACGGTTTTGACATTCAACTCCGAACCACAGAACTTACACTTCGAACCATCCAAACCAACCACCCTGGTGTGATATCCATGCCTTTCGAGCACCAGCTTGCCACAACAATAACAAATCGTATTCTCGCTGCTGTGCCCGGGCGCGTTCCCCAGGTAAACAAA
>VGOF01000300.1 GCA_016875975.1 Chloroflexota bacterium
GAAAATCAATCTCTACGGTACCTGGAATACCATCTCGGTGCTCTTTGCCCACATGAAGAAGCGCGGTGGATACATCGTCAATGTGTCTTCTATTGCCGGATTCATCGGCGTTTTCGGCTACACCGACTACGGAGCTTCCAAGTTCGCTTTGATTGGCTTATCCGAGACGCTGAGATGCGAGCTAAAGCAGTATGGCATTACCGTCTCCGTGCTTTGCCCGCCGGATACTGACACTCCGGGATTCAAGGAGGAAAACAAGACAAAGCCGCCGGAATGTCAGGCCATCTCATCCAGAGCCAAGCTGATGCAGCCAGAAGAAGTGGCACGTGCTTTGTTCAGGGGGATGCGCAAAAAGGAATTCCTCATCGTCCCCAACTTTGATGGCAAATTCACCCTGGTGATGAAACGCCTGTTCCCGGGCTTAGTCGAGTTCATCATGGACAAGGACATCGAAAGGTGCAGGAGGTAAACATGAAAACTATTGCTATACTGGGGATAATCACCGGCGTTTTCATAATCCTTTTCTGGGTTGCCTTTTTCACTGTAGGCCTGGCCCCGGAGAACCCGCCCCCGTGCTATTTTGCCTATGAGCACGCTTTCCCCCTGCCTGATATCCTGCTGGCTTTACTGCTGATAGCATCAGGCAGCCTGGTGCTCAATGGAAAACCGCTGGGCAAAACCCTATCGCTGGTGGCTGCGGGGGCGCTCATTTTCCTGGGACTGCTTGACTTCAGCTTCAACATACAGAACGGGATTTATGCCAGCTCCGTCATGGATTTGATTCTAAACGCCTTCATAAATGCCTGGTGTGTCGCCTTCGGCCTGGCCATCATCTGGTGCGGCAGGCAGGCGATAAATAGTCGATAGTCAATAGTCGCTCGTCGCTCGGGACTCGTCGCTCGCCACCAACTGTCTTTTGTGCTAGTCACCCGCCCCATTCCTAGTTGCAAGTTGCAAGTTGCAAGTTGTGTGAGGCAATAGGCAACAGGCAACAGGCGTGACTCGTGACTCGCCGCTCGCCGGCAGTCACCATCTGTCATTTGCGAGGAGCCACCTCCACCTGTTATTGTAGGGGCATCCTCCACCCGTCATTGCGAGGAGCCGTAGGCGACGAAGCAATCCCGTTGTTGACCCCTCGACTATGAGATTGCTTCGCTGCCTGCCACGCTTCGCTCGCAGCTTCGGCTCGCAATGACAAAACGGGGCTGTCTTTGCGAGGAGCCGTAGGCGACGAAGCAATCCCATTGCCCATCCTGTCACCCGAACGAAGCGCGTCGCTGCTCTCTCTCCTGGCGGGAGAGAGTTAGAGAGAGGGGGGGAGATTGCCACGGCACTTCGTGCCTCGCAATGACGGTAGAAGGACTCGCAATGGCAATGACAGTCGTGCTAGTCACCCGCCCACGGGTGACAATAGAGTCGGGGCGTGGCAATCTCCTAGCAAAAGGAGGTCATTCTTGAGGGAACCCCGATTGTATCGGGGCGACCGAAGAATCTCACGGTGAGGTGAGGTCATGAGATTCTTCCCCTTCACTTCGTTCAGGGTCAGAAAGACAGGAGTAGCAGCAAGGGTAAGTGTAGCATAGCGAAACCCACCTTCCAGCCGTTCGTCGCTACCTGGGAATACATTGTATAATCTAACCTCATGAACCGAAAATCGCTGATAATCGTATTGGCAGTCATTCTCCTGCTGGTTGCTGCCTCTCTGACCAAGCCAGTTCAGGTGGCAACCAGGACCGTGACACTCTTCGTGGACATGGGGCTGAACTATAAATGGCACATCACCGTTCCGCGCAGCATCTCGGCCTTAGAAGTTTCTTATCCTT
>VGOF01000301.1 GCA_016875975.1 Chloroflexota bacterium
GACCAGAGAAGTTCTGGCGATTGTTTATGTTCTTCTACCTTAACAACATGACTTCTATGTTCGCCATAAACGGGATTCTATATGGTGGATATTTCGTTATCAGTATCCTCTATTTTGGCGTTATCCTAGCGCAGCAGCAGATGCTTACCAGGATAATGGGGATTATAGCTGTCTGCTGGGCGGTACTGGTGCATATGGGTACCGGAGCCATTTTTGGTTTTGTTGAGGCTAGGGAAGCCTGGTTTTCGCCGATAAAGCCTCTGGAGTTTTTATCTGCTGCGTTGACCTCGGGCATGGCATTGCTCATAGTGGTTACTATCGCCACTTTTAAGCTTAGCGGCAGGGATATCAAGAAAGAGATTGTCAGCTCTTTGGCGAGGATGCTCGTGGTATTCATCATTATCCTGTTCGTCTTGATTGCTGTAGATAAATTGACTCATCTCTATGCTCCGGCTCGGGGAGCTACCTTGTATATGCTGGCAGGACCATATAGCTGGATATTCTGGTTTTTGCAGATAGGCCTGGTGGTTGTGATTCCGTTGGCAATTCTGTGCAACCCCCGTTGGCGGAACAGCATTGGCGCCATAGTCCTTGCCTCGTTGTCAGTAGTAATAGGCGTGTTCTTCGAGCGGTACTATCTGGTGATTCCTGGTGCGGCTTATCCCATGGCCTTCTATCCTGGCAAGATCGAGGGTGTCTATGGTGCGGTGGGGCATTTCCCGCTGTCAATAGCTGAATTCGGACTATCTATCGGCATATTTGCAATGCTGGCGCTTATGTTTATTTTGGGCTTGCGGTATTTAGATACGTTGCCGCCAGTAGAGGCTAAAGAGCCAGCAACTGCCTCTTTGGAAGGTCCTGCCGCGGCTAGTGAGCAGACGTCCGCGGCTTAAAGCCCTGCCTGGGCTATAGTACGTTTAAAGGGTATTTAATTGAATTGGCGAATCTACCAGCCCCAGCAGTTGTCTTATGTGCGTGCCACGGCCATATAGCCGGTAGATTGCCTTTGGATCGCGTAAGCCAGTTTCTGAAGGGGATCGTTCCGGGCTTGCAAGTCGTAGTCAGCGATGACCTTTGTCAGCGGCAGGTTCTCCAGAATCTCAAACAGCAATTAGACAGCAGACTATTAGTTCTAGGTGCTTGTCCTCAGGTCAGGCAGGCTTCGTATTTGTGGGAGGAAGCGGACGATACCACTAGCTATTCCTATACGACAGTGGTAGTTGATTTGTTGGCTGAAACATCTGCAAC
This sequence comes from Chloroflexota bacterium, assembly GCA_016875975.1. Taxonomy (GTDB): domain Bacteria; phylum Chloroflexota; class Dehalococcoidia; order GIF9; family UBA5629; genus VGOF01. The sequence continues at coordinate 1,249 of VGOF01000301.1, forward strand.
TTTTGGCGGAGATGTTGCAACCGAAAGGGCGAAACTGTTGTTGTTGTCTCAGGTGAAACGCATGGGCGCCTTTGATGGAATCCGGCCGGATAATCTGAAAGTGTGCCTTTCGCTTCCGTGCTATAAAGTCTCGCGGCGACAGTTCCTGACGGCGGCTTTACCCCGATACGAAATAGTGCCTTGTATCGACCATTCGAGGTGCCGTGGTGCGGGCAAATGTGGGCTGTGTCAAGGCATCTGTTCAGCTAATGCTATCACTTTTGCGCAGGAGATGATTGCCATCAATGCGGATAGGTGTTCTGGGTGTGGTGCTTGCCTGGCGTATTGCCCACATAACGCCGTGTATTACCCAACCTTTTCGTTTGCTGAATTAGAGAATGCGCTGGCGGGATTGCTGTCAGGTCGTTGTATTACCTTAGAACCGCGGATAATTGCCTTCATGTGTGAAACCTGTTTATCGGCATTCGATGGCGGCAGTGGTTCTGTTGTCACTTATCCGGCTAATGTCTTGCCGTTCAAAATTCCTTGTCTGGCCATGGTGTCTCCGTGGCTGATGCTCCGCGCTTT
>VGOF01000302.1 GCA_016875975.1 Chloroflexota bacterium
TAATCGCGCAGATTCTCATAAATCTCGCTCAGCGCCCTGGGCAACATCTCATCCTTGCTGGCAAAATAGTTCACCAGCTCGTGCATCTGTTCCACGTCATTTATCTTGGCTTTCTCCACCTTCATATCCTGCGCCTCAGTCTTGATTCCAGAGAGCCATAAAAGTAATTCCTGGGCCGTATCCTCAAAAAACGGGTCATATATGGGCTAAGCTCCACCGTCACCTCGTCCCCGCTGGAAAGCTGGGTCTCCACCTGCCCGTCGAGGCTGAGCATAGCCTCGTGGCTAGTAGCCACCTTCAGCTTAACCACCGTTTCCGCAGGCAGCACCAGAGCCTCGTTCAGCGTCAGGTGAGAGCAAACCGGATTCAGCAGCATATCCCTGGCCTGCGGGTGCAATACCGGCCCCCCCGCCGCCAGCGAATAACTGGTGCTGCCGGTAGCCGTAGCCACTATCACTCCATCTGCCCTATAAGTAGTAAACGTCTCCCCGTCTATTTTAGCCTCCACATTCACCAGCCTTGACGAACCACCCCTGCCCACCACCACGTCATTTAAAACGTGGAAAACCCTGCCCTTCTTATTCTTCCAGGTCTGGAGCATCGCCCTCTCCTCCAGCCAACCCTCGCCCTCCAGCAGCCTGGGCAGCTTCTTCAGAGCCTCCTCTGCCTTAAGCTCGGTCATAAACCCCAGGTTGCCGAAGTTAATGCCCACGATAGGCACCTGCTCCGGCACAATCGCCCTGGCAGCGCGCAGGATGGTGCCATCGCCGCCCACGCTCAGCACCAGGTTAGACCCGGGAACCTGGGGCTTCGACTTCTCCTCCTCCCAGGCAGAGCATGACCAAAAAGAAATACGCCGTGCACTCAAGAAATCCTCAAGCTCACGGCTAAAAGCTCTAGCCCTTTCGATTTTAGGATGATACAGGATGCCTATTCGCTTCACGTATGCTGCTACGGTACCTACGCTATCGAGTCTATCACCGCCCTCATATCCTGTCAAATCTCCATACTATCCTCTCCCTCGACGGGAGAGGGTTAGGGTGAGGGTGCACCCGCCATCGTGAGCAATCTCATAGTCTCTCGTCGCTCGGCACTCGTCGCTCGTCTTCCGGGGCTACCGTAGGGTGGGTTCGCAAACCCACCAGTCCTTCCCATGAAGGACCAACCGTCTTGCAACTTGCATCTTGCAACTAGCCCATTGCTCGTTACCAAACATAGTACGCAGCTCAAATCATCTGCTATAATTTCATTAGGATATATGACGTAAGGTTGGCCTTGTATACGATCAACTTTATTCCTCAACTTCAGAGAAAGGGAATAGAAATTGGAAACAAAGAAATTTATTTACTATCAGGAAAATGACTTATGGACTGGCTGGTTCGAGGAGTATCCTGACTATCGCACGCAGGGCTCGACTCTGGACGAGTTAAAAGCGAACCTTAAAGACATTTACGCAGACCTTAGCACCGGAGCGATTCCTCATGTACGCAAGTATGGGGAGCTTGTGGTGCATTGAATCAGCATACCAAAGTTTCCCAGCCTATCGCCAGACACAGAGAAATAGCTGATAGCTTAGCAAAGCACATCATTAAGATGCTCGGCGCCTAACTTCCCCACACCCTGCCCCCTGTAACCCCATTGCAACTGCCGACTGCTGACTTACCACTTGCAACTAGCACTCGATTTTATTGACTGCCGACTATTGACTTGCCTCCCGCCGTGATTTCACTTCTAAAGGGAATAGAGCCTATAATAAGACCTGAAAAGAGGTGATGGACTATGGCAAGAGCAGGCAGCTACCGGGGCAAG
>VGOF01000303.1 GCA_016875975.1 Chloroflexota bacterium
TTTGCACGTCTTGCTTAGCACCTGGGCTTCTTTGTTCTACTTCACCGCATTCGCGGTAGCAGATTGGATTCACCTGCTTCCTTTTGTTTTCTTATTCCTGTTTCTGGCTGTATGGATACCGTGCTGCGTCAGCGACATCGTTTATCCCCTGCTGTTTCTCAAAGTTGACGTGCACGGGCATGAGCATGCCTAACTTGAAACAAATCCAAAATCCCAAATTTCAATGACCAAACTCTTCTTTTTGCTGCATTCGTGGTGATGTGTTACCATTCCTGGAACTTGTGGTTTGAGTGGAGATGTTAAATCTATCGAGTAAGACTGACCAAGGTGTCAAGCGGAGCCGCGAGGCCTGGTTCAGCAAAATATCTCGCCTTTTCGACCGGAGCTCGGTGGAGGAAGATACTTGGGAGGAGCTGGAGGAACTGCTGATAGCGGCCGACGTGGGTGTGGCCACTGCAGAAGAGCTAATTCAGAGGACCAGGAAGTATGCCCGAGAGGAGAAGCTGAGAGAAGGTTCCCAGGTACGGTCGGCACTCAAAGTGGAGATGGTGAATCTTCTCAAAGTAGATGACAATGGGAACTTCCTTGACTCTGGCATTCGACAGGTTATCCTGGTGGTAGGTGTGAATGGTTCAGGAAAGACAACCAGCATCGCCAAACTGGCCTACGTTTTGAGTAAGAAGGGGAAAAAGGTAATCCTGGGTGCGGCTGATACCTTTAGAGCTGCAGCTATTGAGCAGCTCAAGCACTGGGGGCAGGAGATAGGCGTTGATGTGGTAGCCCATCAACCGGGTGGCGACCCTGGGGCGGTGGTCTATGATACGCTACAGGCGGCACAAAACAGGCAAGCCGACGTGGTGATAATTGATACTGCAGGACGGCTGCATACCAAGTTCAACCTCATGGAAGAGTTGAAGAAGGTGCAGCGTGTGGCGAGCAAGTATGATATTAACCAGGAAACGCTACTGGTGATGGATGCTACCACCGGGCAAAACGGATTGGCACAGGCCAGGCACTTCACCGAAGCAACGGGGGTCAGCGGCATCTTCCTGAGCAAGCTAGATGGCACGGCCAAAGGAGGGATTGTGCTGGCGATTTGCCATGAGCTAAAACTCCCCATCCTGTTCATCGGCACTGGTGAACAGCTAGATGATATGGCGCCTTTTGATGCGGAGGGATTTGTAGAGGCGATTTTTTCTTAGAGTAATTGAGGTAAAGGAGAGAGGATGATTACTATTGGAATCGACCCGGTGGCTTTTAGCATCGGGTCTGTCAATGTGATGTGGTATGGGATAATGGTGGTTCTGGCGGTTGTCGTGGTGATAGTTTTCGCCTTGATGGAGGCGAAGAGGGTTGGGTTAGCCCGCGACCACATATATAACGCAGCGCTGTGGGCTATTATAGGAGGGGTCATAGTCTCCAGGCTGATGCATGTGATAGACCAGTGGGACTACTACATGGAGAACCCGGCGCAGATTGTGAATTTCGCTGGCTTATCGATATATGGTGCTGTTCTTGGGGCTATGCTGGCAGTCGTTATCTACTGTTTGGTGAACAAGCTCTCCTTCTGGCAGTTAGTAGATATTGCAGCTCCTGGCGCTCTTCTGGGGCAGGCGATTGGCAGGGTTGGCTGTATTATTGGCGGCTGTTGTTATGGATTAGAAGACTCGCCTTTTTGCGCTATAGAATATGTTCATCCCAGCCACGGACTCTATGGTACTCCCGTGGGCGTGCCGCTTTATCCGACGCAAATTTATCATTTGGTATGGAACCTGGTGGCGT
>VGOF01000304.1 GCA_016875975.1 Chloroflexota bacterium
GGTCGGCTGGTATGGCTTCCTTGTACCGCTCCTTGATTTCCTTGGGCATCCAGACGCAGCGCTTCAAGCCACCGTCAGCCTGGAGAAACCTGGGCGAGCGAAGGTACTCCAGGGCTAAGCCCAGGAAACCTTCTACCTGCCTGCCGCCGCTAGCTTCGGCTGCCATGGTAGAAAAAGGCACTCCGGCAACCGTTGGGCCGGCAAAGTCGCGGTGCACCACGCCAAAAGCATCGACTTCCGGTATGTAGAACCAGATGGCCTGGAAGCAGCCACACGAGGTGTGCGGGTGCTCGAAGGCACTGTGGAGATAGACGCGGTCGTAGGCACCCATGGATTTCACCTGCCCGAGCTGGTTGGTGCCGCTGTATTCACCCCTGATGGGGTCAAGACATTCGCCCTTCTTGACCTCCTGCACCGGGCCCTCGGGGTCGAGCTTAAAGGCAGCCCGTCCGTCAAACCAGCTAATAGCGCCGCAGTTGGCTATTCTCTCCGGGGTAGCGATGCAGATGTGGGTAGGGGCAAAGCTCTGACACAGGGCGCAGCTATAGAACTCCTGGACATCCTCGTCTTTCAAGCCGCGAGTCCTCTCATCCCTGGCCTTATACACTTCCTTGGCCTTGGGATACAGCTCTTCGACCTTCTTGGGGTCGGTGACGAAAGTAATGGATATCTTCTCGATGACATCCAGTTCCGAGGTATAGAGGAACATCAATATCTGGCCTACTGCTTCCAGCGAGTTGAGGCCTTTCTTGTATGCGTCCTTGCTGATCCTGATCCAGATTTCATCTCTCTGGTTCATGTGGTACAGGCCCTCTATATAGTTGGCATAGAGGTGGATGCGGCGCTCAAATACCGGCTCCATGTCCTTCTCCAGCTTGACGCCGGCGACGTCAATCATCAAAGCCAGAGGATGGCTGCTGCCTTCCGTCATCTCGCCCATGTCCGGGCCGATGATGGTTATTTTCTGGTCTTCGACTTCGCCGACATCCTTCAAGGTGGCCAACTCGAACTTGAACTTGGCTGCCGGGCCGCCAAATTCGACATGCATGTCGCCTTTTCTGATTACTTCGCCCTCGTACTGAGGTCCAACATCAACTGGGAAAATTCCTGCCATGTTATGCTATGCCTCCTTCTTCTTTAGATTGGCAATGAAGTTATCCAAGAACTCTTTCCACTGAGAGTCTTTTCTGAAATTGGGTAGAGAATAGCTGGCATTAGGGTAGAAATAGGGGCACAGGGTCATGGTTTTGAGATGTGATGCAAAATGCTTCAGCGTGGACAGGCCCTGCTCACCCAGGTCAGTCCTGAAGCCCAGGAACATGACCAGGTCATGGTTGCCCTCTTTCTTAACTCCCTTCCATGCCGGGTCTTTCAGGTGGTTCAATATCTCTATAATGTCATAGGTGCTGGCTGGCTCCACGCCCAGCTCCACCAGTTTCTTCTTGGTGTGGGCAGTGGCGCAGATGGGGATGTCCAGCGTTTTGGCTATCTCCACGGCGTACTCAAAGAGGGGTTTTCCCTCCACAGGCTTGGTCAGTATCTTGGGGCCGAGGACGAGGAGGGGTCGCTTAGCTTTCTTGACCAGCATGGCGTACTCTTCGGCATCCTCGATAATCCTGGCTGCCTTGGTGCCAGTCAACACATTTACTCGATGGTAGGGTAAGGTTATAGTCATGGTTGCCTCCTTTTAATCCCTTTTTGCCATTCCTGCCTAGTGCACCACGGCATCTACAGGCACTTCCGAAGTGTAGGTGCCGATCAAGGTGGGCAGCGTCAATAC
>VGOF01000305.1 GCA_016875975.1 Chloroflexota bacterium
CACCGTTGCCGGCTCCGGTTCTAGTGCCTACCATGATGTCGTAGCCGTTTCGATTTGGTGATACGTCCAGTGCGCTGATGTTGCTGGTGGCTGTGCAGTTGGTGTCATGCCAACTGTTACCGCCATCAAGCGAGATAAAAACCCTTCTGGGTGCAGCGGCAGTGCTGGTGACTATGGCTATGAAGTTGTGATTATCCGGTGCCAGTGCTATGTGCCAGGCCGGCATAGTGGCACCGGCATTGGTCAAAACCCCTGTAATGTCATCCCAGCCAATTCCGCTATTGACTGATCTAAATACCTTGCCGTTAGGGATATCGAGGGCGTAGAAGGTTCTGCCATCATGGCCGATAGCGATGGCGTTGACCTCAGATGGGCTCAGGATGACGTTGCTCTCGATGCTGGGCGTGTCAACCACTGTCCAGTTTACGGTGCCAGCCTGGGCTGGTGATGGCGCGGGTAAAAGGCTAAGGCAAGTAGCCATAGCTAGGACCAGTACCAATGTGAACCGCCGGGGATGACTGGCCAGTTTGAAAACCTGCCCTACCCGGTGAATTCTGGTGGGTTTGTGAACCTGCCCTGCTGTAAATCTGCGCATCGTTGTTAGAGCTATGATTTGTTTATGCTAAGGATAACGGATTTTGGGCAGCAAGGTTTAATGTGGTATAGCGTCTTCGAAAGCCATTGAATGATTCCTCTCCCTCGAGGGAGAGGAATATGGTGAGGGTGTTCCCCCTCACTCTAACTCTCTCCCACGCTGGGGAGAGAGGATAATTGAAGCAACCTATTTCTTAGACTAGGCATTGCCTATCCTTATTTGGAGGCGGAGTTTGCCGTCAGGCCAGGTTAGGTGGCTAGTCAGGCAGCTCGTCTGGATTGACTATTTGTCTGGCAGATACGTCAACTTGCGGCATGCCATCGGTGTAGTGGGGCTTGGGTGGGATTACCTCTTCTCCGGTTTCGTAGGTCCTCTCTTCGGAGATGGTGTTGAGCAAGGTGTACAGTGTTTGAGTTTCACCCTCATGTGTACCTTTATGGGATGGTGGTAGCGAGCAGTTGAAGACCTCCCATTCCTGGTATATATCCCTGGCCCAAGCAATGACGAAGGCAGCGCTTTCGTCTGGTTCTTCGCCAGGTGCGGCAGCCGGCCTGGTACCTGTCTGTTTCCAGTTTCCGGCAACCGCTCGCAGCAGTCTCTTGGAGGTGAAGTTGCAGAGCAGGGTCCCTTCTGTGGCTTCAGCAGGAGCGAACTCGGCCTCGACCGCAGGTGGTGGCATTGTTTCACCCAGGGGCAAGCTTTTCTCCATCCTGAGAGATTCACCGGATGGTAATGCTGGCCCTTGCCCGGACTGCAGAGTGGTCTTAATCTCCTCTCCGTACTTGTCCAGAAGCTCACCGAACTTTTCCATGAGCTGCTCTTTGGTTGACTGTGGCAGTTGTTTTTGCTGTTCTCCTCCCATCAATACTACCGTGGTCTGGGGTGGTGGGGGTGGTTGGTACATCATCGGAGGTGGTGCCCATGCCGGTGGAGCCCAGGGCGCAGGCTTGGGTCGTGGGCTTGCCAGCCGATACAGGCCGTAAATGCCGGCTATGAGTAGTAGCACTGCCAGCGGTATCAGAAGCATGGGCATGGTATAGTCCGGTACCCATTCCACGTTGACGGTCTTGGGGCCATCCATGAGAACAGTGCCGCTGCTCTTGAGCGGTTTCATCTTGCCGCCGAAGACGCCCAGGATGCCCGGTATTTTGACTTCGCCAGTATCGGGTTTCCACTCCACTTGA
>VGOF01000306.1 GCA_016875975.1 Chloroflexota bacterium
TGATGTTCCTCCCGCCGTACATGAATTGCTCACCCCAGGGTTGAGCACAGCCAAGCAGCAGCTCATTGATATCTTCAGGCTTTACTTTAGTACGCTTGAGTATTTCCTTGATGAGCATGGCTGCTGCCTCATCCATGCGGAGGCTGTTGAATAGGTCCTTCTCTGGTTCTCTCGGCCTTGAGCGGGAAAAGGCCGTTCTCTGGTAGTCTACGATTACTGCTTCTCTAACTTGTTGCATGTTACCTCCTTATTACTGGTCAACACAACGCATTGTAGTATTTTTACTGGCGAATGGCAATTCGTTTCGAGGGCTGAAGTTTGATTCTTTTAGCTATGTTCTGTCTAGCCTTTAATTACGCCAATCGGGCTGGCCATGGCTACCTTGAGCGAGATTCCAGCCTGATGGGTAACTTCAACTACTTCTGAGACGTCTTTATAGGCCTGAGATGCCTCTTCTGCCAGAGAAGCCATGCTGCCAGCTTTTACCAGGATGCCCCTGGCTAGCAACTCGCTGGCTACATCGCTGCCTCGCAGGTCACGCTTGGCTGCGCCGCGGCTCTGTATTCTACCAGCGCCATGACAGGTAGAGCCGAAGGTCTCAGCCATCGCTTTCTCTGTGCCCACGGCCACGAAGGAGCGGCGCCCCATGTCACCGGGGATAAGGACAGGCTGACCTATGTCTTTATATCGGCTGGGCACGTCTTTGTGCCCTGCGGGGAAAGCCCTGGTGGCTCCTTTGCGGTGGATGCAGAGCTTGGTTGGTTTGCCTTCTACCTCGTGTTCTTCCAGCTTGGCGATGTTGTGAGCTACATCATAAATCTGTTGCATGCCCAGCTCAACCAGGCTCTTGCCGAACACCTTGGCGAAGGATTCGCGAGCCCAGTGGGTGATGCACTGGCGGTTAGCCCAGGCGTAATTGGCGGCGCAGGCCATCGCTGCCAGGTAGTCTTTGCCTTCGTTAGATTCTACAGGGGCGCAGGCGAGCTGTCTGTCGGGGAGCTGGATATTATACCTTTGCACTGCCTGTTCCATGATTCTGAGATAGTCATCGCAAACCTGGTGCCCCAGTCCACGGGAGCCGGTGTGGATTAGCAGCAGCACCTGGCCGATGCGCTCGATGCCCATGGCTCTGGCTGCAGTTTCATTGTATATCTCTCGTACTATCTGCACTTCCAGGAAATGGTTGCCTGAGCCGAGAGTCCCTGACTGGGGTGCGCCCCTCTTCTTGGCTTTGGCGCTGACCTTGTCGGGGTTGGCTCCGGCCATGCGCCCTGTCTCCTCAGTGGCCTCCAGGTCGTCCGGCGAGCCAAAGCCACGCTTGACCGCCCAGTGAGCTCCGTTTAACAGCACCTCGTCCATTTCTTTGTCGCTGACCCTTATTTTGCCTTCAGAGCCCAGACCTGAAGGGACATTATTGAACAGGTGGTTTATAAGCTCCCTGATTTTGGGCTTTACTTCGTTCTCATTCAGGTTGGTGCGCAGCAGCCTTACGCCGCAGTTGATATCGTATCCCACGCCGCCCGGTGAGATGACACCATCGCTAGCCCGTGTGGCAGCCACTCCGCCTATGGGGAATCCATACCCCCAGTGGATGTCGGGCATGGCCATGGAGCGTCCTACTATGCCGGGCAGAAATGCAACGTTGGCCACCTGCTCCAGGGATTGCTCTTCCTTTATGACGGCCAGC
>VGOF01000307.1 GCA_016875975.1 Chloroflexota bacterium
CTTTGCCTCAAGACCTACCGCCCGGGCGTTACGCCAACAAGCCTGGCTGACGAAATGCTCACCTTTGCCGAAGAGCGCGGCTTTGCCGAGTACATGGTGCCCGGCTTTGAGCATGGCATCGGTATGATGGGCGATGAGTGGCGCATCGGGCTTAACGATGGCCCTTTTCCCTATTGGACTAATCCTGAGCATGTATATCAGGAGAACGAGATGCTCATCTGCGCTATGCAATATGCCTGCCCCGAGGAAAACGTCGGGTTTCGTTATGAGAATCCCATACTCATAACCGCAAATGGCTGCGAGGCGCTTTCTAAATTCCCGCTCAGCATTGACGTAGTGTAAAGGCTGTCAGCACGCCATAACCGTTAGCTATAAGGAGGGGGCGCAGTGAAAAAGGTGCTGATTACTGGAGCCACGGGGTTCATCGGTGGACACTTGGTTAAAGCCAACCTGGCTAAAGGATATTCCGTCCGTGCCCTGGTGCTGCCGGGCGACCCGGGTGAAGCAGCGCTCAAGTACAAAGGGGTTGACACCGTAACTGGCGATATCCGCAACTGCGCGGCAGTGGAGAAAGCAGCCTCCGGGGTGGATGTCATTTTTCATTGTGCTGCAGTGGTTACCGATTGGGCGCCGAAAAAGCTTTTCCGAGAGGTCACTATCGGCGGCACTGAAAACATCTGCAAAGCCGCCGTGGCTGCCAGGGTGTCTCGATTGGTGGACATGAGCACCAACGATGTCTTCGGCCTGGATGAATCCCAGGTAATGGACGAGACCTTCCCTCTGAAGCCCTGGCGTGAGCCTTACTCAGATTCCAAGATAGAGGCGGAGAAGATTTGCTGGCGCTATCACCAGGAACACGGCCTGCCGGTGACCATGGTCTATCCCTGCTGGGTCTTTGGTGAAGGCGACCAGACCTTTGTGCCTCTTCTGGCCGATGCCATATTGAAGCGGGAGCTTATCTTCTGGCGGAAGGGCACCCTCGTCTGGCCTACCTATATCGAGAACCTGGTTGACCTCCTGATGCTCATCGCCGAAGATGACCGGGCTGTGGGCAACGGCTACCTGGTTCATGACGGTGAATCTACCACTTTAGAGGAGTTCTGCGCAGGTATCGCAGAATCTCTAGGAGTCCCTCCAATCACTACCTATATTCCTTACCCGGTGGCTTATGCTGCCGCCGCTGTCCTTGAGTTCATCTGGAAGGTGACGGGCAAGAAGACGCGGCCGCTGCTGACCACCTACACCGTGAAAAACCTGGGGTCGAGGCTTAAGTTCTCCATCGCCAAGGCGGAGCGGAAGCTGGGCTGGCGACCCAAAATATCCTACAAAGAGGGATTCGTCCGGACCATGAAATGGCTGAAGACGCTTGACGTAGCGACGCTAAAACAAAAGTAAACGGTGGTGCTGCTATGAGGGATTTCAAAGACAAAGCGGTCTATGTAACAGGTGGTTCCAGCGGCATCGGCCTAGCCATAGCCAAGCTGTTTGCTGCTGAGGGTGCCCATGTAAGTATCTTTGCCCGCAGGAAAGAGCAGTTGAAGCGCGCGCTAAAAGAGATAGCTGACCAGCGTGTTTCAGACGCACAGCGCTTTTCCTGCCAGCAGTTGGATGTCTCGATAAGGGAACAGGTTGAGTCAGTCATGTCCAGGGCAGTAGATGAATTCGGCGTGCCG
>VGOF01000308.1 GCA_016875975.1 Chloroflexota bacterium
GGTAATGAGCGACAATGCCCCATCCGTGTAGGAGATATCTACATATTGTCCCTTCCCTGTCTTCTCCCGTGCCAGCAGGGCAGCCAATATGCCGATGACTCCCTGCAATGAAGCTCCGGCGAAGTCACCTACCAGGTTCAAGGGGACTACTGGTGCTCCGTTGGCAGGGCCTATAAGGCCCAGTACGCCGGCTATGGATATATAGTTGATGTCATGCCCGGGTAATTGAGAGTAGGGCCCATCCTGCCCGAAGCCGCTGAGGGAACAGTAGACGATTTTGGGGTTGATTTTGCTAATAGTTTCGTAGTCAATCCCCAGCCTTTTCACTGCGCCTGGCCTGAAGCCTTCCACTATAACATCGGCAGTCTTGGCCAGCTTGTAGAACACCTCGCGGCCGGCATCAGACCTGAGGTTGAATCCTATGCTCTTCTTATTGCGGTTCAGGGCGTCGAAGGCTGCCCGTCTTCTGCCCTGGTCATCCGGCCCCGGTGAAGTGCCCAAGCCGGCGCCGCGACCGCCGACGCCAGGCAATGCCTCGCATCTGATAACCTCTGCGCCGAGGTCTCCCAGAATCATGGTGCAATAGGAACCGGGCGCCAGGTGAGCCAAGTCCAGGACTTTGATGTTTTCCAGAGCTAACATATCGCCTCCATTCAGTGGATTTGGGAGCAAACTGGGCTAATTTTACGCAGTAATCGCATTATCGTCAACGCCAGCGGCCGGAGAAAGCATATTGGGCGAAATAAAGTGTTACCAAAAATCAGTTGACAGACCGCAAATCCCCTGTTATAATAGGCAAACGGTTTCCTACCACCTATTTTCCACACTGTTATGATAGGCACTGATACAAAAGAGGTAGAGCGCAAGGTACTGGCCATCCTGAAGGTGCTGAGCGAATCGCAAGAGGCGCTTGGAGCCAGGGTCATTGCTCAGCGATTGAAAAACTACGGCGTTGACCTGGGCGAAAGGGCTGTCCGGTATCACCTTAAGCTCATGGATGAACGAGGCCTAACTCTGCTTGCTGGCCACGACGGCCGCCTTATCACCCAGAAAGGCATTGAAGAGCTAGGCGATGCTCTGGTGGGAGACAAGGTCGGCTTCGCCATCGCCAGAATAGAGATGCTTGCCTTTCGCACTGATTTCGACCTGGACGAGGGCAAAGGCAGCGTGCCGGTCAATATCTCCTTCTTCCCTAAGAGGAAGTTCTCCCGTGCACTGGGGATGATGAAGCCTGTTTTCGCCGCCGGCTTGTGTGTTAGCGAAAGGGTGGCAGTAGCGCGGGAAGGACAGCAGCTCGGAGAGTTGACCGTCCCTGAAGGACACGTAGGCCTGGCCACCGTATGCAGCATCGTGATAAACGGTACGTTACTCAAGGCTGGCGTACCCATAGACTCACGCTTCGGCGGCATATTGCAAATTCGCAACCGCAAGCCGCTACGGTTTGTGGAACTGATAAATTACGCAGGCTCTTCCCTCGACCCTTCAGAAGTCTTCATCAGGGCCAGGATGACTTCGGTGAGAGGCGCTGCCGAGGATGGGAACGGGAAAATACTGGCTAACTTCCGCGAAATACCGGCCGCCTGCCGTTCCATAGTGGAGAGGGTGACTGGCAGGTTGAACCAGATAGGCCTGGGAGGATT
>VGOF01000309.1 GCA_016875975.1 Chloroflexota bacterium
CGTAGTTGTCCCTGGTAAGACAGAAGGTGTTTTTCTCCTCAGCGCCGCAGGCGAGTATCTCCCTGGCATCGAAAGGGAGGTGGATTGGGTAGGGAGCATAGCCCCTGGCTCGCCTGGTAAGCTGAACCTTGCCCATCTCCACCAGGGTCACGCTGTCATCATACCTGGAATAGATGTTACGGTTGTGCGCTAGGAAATAGTCGGCAATATCGGCCAGTCGTCTGATGGCCTCGTCGTTATCTCTGGCTATAGGCTCTTCACTCAAATTGCCGCTGGTCATCACCAGCGGCAGCCCGGTTTCTCGCATCAGAATATGGTGCAAGGGGGTATAGGGCAGCATCACCCCGAGGTACTTGAGGTTCGGAGCTACCGCCTGGCAGACGGTGGACTCCGGCTTTCTCCACAACAGCACGATAGGGCTTTCGGGGGAGGAGAGCAATCGCTCTTCCTCAGCAGATACCTGGCAATGTTTTCTGGCTTCTTCAATGCCAGCGACCATTATGGCCAGGGGTTTGAACGGTCGGCGTTTTCTATGGCGCAGCAGCTCCACAGTTTTCTGGTTGGTAGCATCGCAGGCCAGGAGGTAACCGCCCAGGCCTTTAATAGCCAGAATCTTGCCTTTGCTTAACAATCTGACAGCAGCAGCGATGATGTCCTTCTCGTCTACCCGTTTTCCCTTGGCATCCAGCAGTTCCAGTTGTGGCCCGCATTTAGGACAGGCATTGGGCTGGGCATGGAAACGGCGGTCCAGGGGATTATCATATTCTGCCTGGCACTGCGGGCACATCTGGAATGAACGCATGGTGGTCTTGGGGCGGTCGTAGGGGATATCCTCAATGATGGTGAACCTGGGGCCACAGTTGGTGCAGTTGGTGAAGGGATAACGGTAACGCCTGTCTTGCTCGTCGAAGATTTCCTTCAAGCAGAGCTGGCAGGTGGCAATGTCAGGGGAAACCAGTTGATACTTGCCTGCCCGGGCAATACTGTGGCGGATTTCAAACTTCTTGTAGTCTGCTGGCGGGTGATAGCTGACAGAAATGCCTTCTATGTGCGCCAGTGGCGGCGCTTTTCCCTCAAGGTCTTTCAGGAAGCAGTCCAGGTTCTTTCTCTCGCCCTGGACTTCTATCTTGACGTCTTCGGAAGTATTGCACACCCAGCCGGCGAGGCCATGCCTGGTGGCCAGTTGGTAGATAAAAGGCCTGAAGCCCACTCCCTGTATCACGCCGCGGACATTGATGCGGGCAAGCTCTACGTTGCTGATTTTGGCCATGCGACTGGTGGTAATTGTACTTTAACCAGCTATACTGGACAAAACCGTCGCTCGTCGCTCGGGGCTCGTCGCTCACTTCTGTCACTGCGAGGTCTTCCGCTGAAGGGCGAAGCAGTCTCCTATAGTTGAGGATAGGCAATGGGATTGCTTCGCTTTGCTCGCAATGACAGTCGGGGGGAGATTGCCACGCTTCGCTCGCAATGACTACTGACTGGAGACTGCTGACTAGCGACTGCTGACTGCCGACTATCGACTTACGTCCCTTCCAGGCGGTGGGAGACGCGGGATTCGGTGATGCCCAAGCGGGCGGCGATGGCCTTGTTGTCCAGCCCCTCGTCCTTTAACTTGAAGATGTCCCTGGTCTGCTTG
>VGOF01000310.1 GCA_016875975.1 Chloroflexota bacterium
TGGCAAGACCTCGGAAACAGCCTTGGCAGCGCCTGTGGTGGTGGGCACGATGTTTACCGCTGCTGCCCGTGCCCGCCGCAAATCCTTGTGGTACATATCGAGCAGCCGCTGGTCGTTGGTGTAGGCATGTATGGTGGACAATAATCCCCTGCTCACGCCGAAGTTCTCATGCAGCACCTTAACCATGGGAGCGAAGCAGTTGGTGGTGCAGGAGGCATTGGAGATGATATGGTGCTTGGCCCTATCATACATTTGTTCGTTGACGCCCATGACCACGGTGAGGTCCTGGTTCTTGGCTGGGGCTGAGATGATGACCTTTTTGGCTCCGCCCTGCAAATGGGCTGCTGCCTTGGTGGCATCGGTGAACAGGCCAGTGGACTCGATGACTATCTCCACGCCGTAGTCCTTCCAGGGTATTTTGGCCGGGTCACGCTCTGCTATCACCTTGGTTAACTTGCCATCAACTACGATTGCGTTTTCTTTAGCCTCGACCTTGCCGGGGTAGATGCCATAGGTGCTATCATACTTAAGCATGTGGGCGTTGGTAGCGGCATCGGTTAAGTCGTTGACCACAGCCACCTCCAGCTTATCCTTGTAATGCTGGCTGATGGTCTTCAGGACTAGCCTGCCGATGCGCCCGAATCCGTTGATTCCTATTTTTGCTGCCATTTGCGTCTCCTCCTTAAGGTTACTATGGTTTCGTTATTCCTAGTTTGCCCCGTCTGCCAGTGCGAGCCCCGACTTGGCGGGGCGTGGCAGTCTCACCGCCTATACCGTCATCGCGAGCCCGAGCGCAGCGAGGGCATGGCAATCTCCGCATGCGATGATACCTGCCCAGGCTGGGATCGCCGCGTCCCTCAGCGGAGGGACTCGCGATGACAAAATCGGTGGTCATTCATTTCCCGTGATAACTAACTGTGACCCTGGTGTCCATGCCGCCTCGCATGTTCCAGTCGGCGACTATCTCCATGCGCCGCGGCCTAATAGCCTCAACAAGGTCATCCAATATGCGGTTGGTGGCTTCCTCATAGAATGTCTCCACCATGCGAAAGCTTGCCAGGTAAAACTTCAGCGATTTCAGTTCCAGTATGGCTCTGCCGGGAACGTATTTTATCATCAGGGTGGCGTAATCGGGCTGCCCCGGGTTGAGCGGACAGAGCGAGGTGAACTCGCTGGTGATGATTTCCTCCTCATATTCCCTGTCCGGGCAGGGATTGGGCATGGCGATAAGCAGCTCCTTCTGGGGCTGCTTCCGGTAGCTGAGCTTGAGGTTCTTGACTCTCTTCCTCGTGTCTTCCATTTTTACTATTTACTACGGCATCACCAGGCACTCATAGTAGTTCACTTTGTCCCTGGTGTTCTTGGTCACCTTGCCTTCGACTATCAAGTACTGGAGGTGTGCCAGTGTTTCCAGGACGGCAAGTCGCTTATCAATCGGCGCCAGCTTCTTGAAATTGACCGGCTCTCCGGTGGGCATCCAGGGTATCTCCTGGGCTATTTGGTAGGCTGTTTTCTGGCCCTTGCTAATCGCCTTCATTATCTCGTATCCCCGCTCCTTGTGGTGGGCGAATAAGCCTTCTATTTTGGCCTGCAGGCCGCTGAAAACGCTGCCGT
>VGOF01000311.1 GCA_016875975.1 Chloroflexota bacterium
CTTCATGCTTTCCCATCACGAGCGACTAGCGACGAGTCCCGAGTCACGCCTTCTTTGGTATGCTGAAGCTGAAGGTGCTGCCTTTGCCTTCCTTGCTTTTCACCCAGACACGCCCGGCGTGGGCATCTACTATCTGCCTGGAGATATAAAGCCCCAGGCCACTGCCGCCGGCGCTGCGCGTTGCCGAGCCGTCCACCTGGTAGAATCTCTGGAACAGGCGCGGCTGCGCCTCCTCAGGGATGCCAACACCCTGGTCTGTGACATGCACCAGTATCTCATCGCCTGTGTTTTCAGCCTTGACCGTAATCTCGCTGCCGTCGGGGCTGAATTTAATGGCATTGGAAAGCAGGTTGACCACTACCTGCATTAGCCTCCCCTGGTCACCCTCTATCTCAGGCAACGTGTCGGGCAATTCCTCTTTGACATGCATACCCTTCTGGGCAATAAGGCTGCCTACCGATTCCACGGCTGTATGAATTACTGTCTTTAGCTGCAAGGGTTCTTTCTTGATGCTGAAACGACCCGATTCGATGCGGGAGACCTCCAGCAGGCTTTCGATTAGCCGTTGCAGGTGCTCGCTCTGGTTGTACATAATGGTGAGGAATTCCTTCTGTGTCTCGGGGTCGGGCACCTTGCCCTGGAGCATCAGCTTGGTGAAGCCCTTGAGGGAGGTCAGCGGTGTGCGCAACTCGTGGGAGACGTTGGAGATGAACTCAGTCCTCATCCTCTCCAGCTCGCGCTGTTTCTCCTCAAGCTGCTTACGCTGGGTGATATCTGCCAGGGAGATGGTGACGCCTGTCGGTTTCCCCTCGGTGTTTCTAATCAGGGATGCCCTAAGGCCCACGATGAACTCAGTGCCGTCTTTCCTGGTGGCTGTCAGCTCTGCGGCCTCGGTGTCGCTGCCGTCACGCAAGGCACGGAATACCGCCTTGGCCTTTTCTTCTTCCTGGCATAAGTCGGCGAAGCTCTTGCCCAGCACGTCCTCAGGTTCGTCCAGGCTCCATATTTTGAGGAAGGCGGGATTGACGTAGGTGAGCTTTCCGCTGGGGTCTGCCAGTGCGATGGCGCTATGGGATGCCCTGATGGCGGAGACCGCCATCAGCAGTTGCTCTTCGACTTTCCGCTGGTCTGGTGACTTGGGCATAATGCAGTTTGGCTTTAAGATACTCATATCGGTAGCCGCTGTCAAATGGCAGATTTCAGTGGGCAGGCAACAGCCGTGAGGCAACAGGTAGGTTGCAGCTTGAGGGAATCGTTGCTCGTCGCTCGGGGCTTGTGGCTTGTGATGACGGAAGAAACTGTCATTGCGAGTCCCGATTGTATCGGGATGACAAAGCAATCCCCCGTCATTCTGAGCGTAGCGAAGAATCTAGACCCTTCCCCTTCACTCCGTTCAGGGTCAGGGAGACAGGCATGGAAAGGGATTGCTTCACTGCCTGCCACGCTTCGCTCGCAGCTTCGGTTCGCAATGACATGGGGGTTGGCAATGACACGGGGGTTGGCAACGCAAGGAACATCCCCATTTGTCATCGCGAGGGGCAAAGCCCCGTGGCGATCCCAGCTAGGGCGAGCACTGCTGCCATGCGGAGATTGCTTCG
>VGOF01000312.1 GCA_016875975.1 Chloroflexota bacterium
TGTAGGTGGCGATGACAGAGACGGGAACGCCATCCTCGTTCTTTGTCCACAGGTCCTTGGGCTTTCGCTGTGAGTTGGCTGAGATGATATAAGATGCTACGCCCAGTATGGACTTGGTGGAGCGGTAGTTCTGCTCCAAAAGAGCCACCTTAGCATCGGGGAAGTCCCTTTCGAAGCTTAAGATATTGCGGATATCGGCGAATCGCCAGGAGTAGATAGACTGGTCAGGGTCGCCCACCACGCAGACATTGCGGTGCTTGCCGGACAGTTGCTTTATCAGCGCGTACTGGGTGGTATTGGTATCCTGGAACTCGTCAACCAGTATGTGCAGATAACGGTCCTGATACTTTTGCAGGATTTCAGGATGTTTATCGAAGAGCTGCACTGTTTTCATCAGCAGGTCGTCGAAGTCCAATCCCTGGCTCTGGGTCAGGTGGTGTTGGTAGCGTTCATAGACGCGGTGGACAATTTCCTCGAAGTAGCTACGCGCCTGCTCAGCGTAATCTATGGGACTGAGCAACTGGCTCTTGGCGAAGTCGATGGCACTCTGGATTGCCCTGGGGGAATACTGCTTGGGGTCTAAGTCCAGCTCCTGCAGGCATTGCTTTATCAGGCTGAGCTGGTCTTCATCATCGTAAATCACGAAGTGGGAGTCGAGGCCGATGGCTTTGCCGTCCCGGCGCAGGATACGGGCGCAGATAGCATGGAAGGTGCCCAACGTCAATGATTCGGACATCTGCCCCAGCAGCTTCTCCAGCCGCTCCATCATCTCTTTAGCAGCCTTGTTGGTAAAGGTGACCGCCATGATGTGGTGCGGGCTGACGCCGCAGGTCTTAATCAGGTAAGCCACGCGGTGGGTGATAACGCGGGTCTTGCCGCTTCCCGGACCAGCGATGATAAGCAGCGGACCCTTTATGGTCTCAACGGCCTGCTTCTGGGCTGGATTGAGGTTAGCTAAGACATCCATTTTGGGGATTCTGCCCTATTTCTTGGTCTCAGGTGTCTCCCACTTTATTTCCACCTGGTCGGGTTGTACTCCTTCCAGAGACATGCCCTCAGGCCCAATTATGATTTTGGCCTCTGATGGTAGCAGCCTCATCACTGTCTTATTCCCTTCAGAACTGACATATATCTTCCGGGCACCGACCTTGAGCAGAAGGTTGGTTTTCTGAGAAGGGAGGCCAGAGATAGGCTTGCCGTCCATGGACATGGTGCCCATGCTGACGCCTTCCAGCCAGATTTCTACACCGCCCCGGTTGGAACCGCAGCCCAGGCTGGCAGCAAGGCCGACGATAAACAATGACAGAAGGACAATTCTGGTCACAAGAGTTGTCTTCATGCAGCGCCTCCTTTGGGTGAAGTGATTTTTGCGGCAAAAAATGGAACTCATTGGGGGTACTCGGGGTACTGGTGTCATTATAGCATCGGGCGGGCGGGGCTTCAAAAGGGCAGCAGACAACAGGCGTGAGGCAAGATGCAAGTTTCAAGTCCTGTCATTGCGAACCCCGATGCAACCGGGGTGAAGCAATCCCCGCGTGGCACAAGTATCTGCCCCAGCGGAGATCGCCACGAGGCTGTCCGAAAATAATTGAACT
>VGOF01000313.1 GCA_016875975.1 Chloroflexota bacterium
CGAGCCGAAGGCGCGGCAGTCTCTTAGTGATTTATATAGGGCGGGTTTTTCAAACCCACCGTTTGCACGCAAGACCCCTGTCATTGCGAGTCCGAGCGCAGCGAGGGCGTGGCAATCTCCTCATGGCACAAGTATCTGCCCCGGATGAGTCGCCACGTCGCCCCGATACAATCGGGGCTACTCGCGATGACAACTAATTCTCAGACAGCATATTTCACAGACGCCCTTCTTGCTTCAAGTCCTCTCTGATCTGAGAATAATCCTTGAAGCTCTTGGCGCTGCGGACTGCCTCATCCAGGCTGAGGGCATCTTCGAGGTCTTCTAATCGTTGCAGGAACGGCTGATATTCCTTGATACCCAGCAGGACTACTTTTTTCTTGCCCTTATCATCTACAAGATAATGACCTTGGCCATTGCCTCACCACTGGAGGTTATACAACACGTTCTTCATCCTGGCCAACCATTGCCTCTCGCTCACACCTGTTGCCTGCTGCCTCCCGCCTGTTGCATCTTGAAACTTGCAATTTGCATCTTGCAACTATCGCTGAGTCTCGAGCGACGATTCATAGAATCACGGGCTTTTTAGCACTTTATCATGCTCTCCCACATTGCGCATGAAAATGGTTTCTCCTGCCATCTCAAAAGTCATGCGCAATCTCTTCGAAGGACAAGCTTCCCAAATGTTCTGCTTACCCTCCATTTTCTTGACGCGCAGACTAGGGTATTTTGGATTATCACCCAGCAGAGCAAGCGCCTTGCGAACGCTCTGTTTTTCGGCAGTGGTGAGCTTCTCATATGCCTGCTCAAATTGCTCGGTAAACAGGATATCCACAGCTACCCCTTGTCCTCAAGATACTTCACTGCATCAGCGGCTGACTTAAACCTCTTCACCCGGCCAGCTTTTATATCTTCGTCCGCCTTGCGTTCCCCCTTTTGCCACTCTTCAGTCCAGAAGTAAGCCTGGCTGGCATCCACAAGCTTCTTTGGAGTCAATACTATGTGTCCTTCTCCGTCAAGCTTGACCTCAACAAAATCGCCGGGCTGCATGTTAATCCTTGTCCTGATTTCCTTAGGAAGAGTGACCTGACCGCCACTGGTTAACCTTGTTAAAGCGCCCATAGATATTCCCTCCATTATTGGCTCAATATTTCATTGGCTCAATAAAATTTTACCACGTACGGGTTGCCAGGACAAGATTAAGAGGGAGAGTGAACTCCGTGGCTAGTGACCTGCATCTTGCAACTTGAAACCTGCAACTCGCGTTGACGGCTGTTGGGAAACAAACAAGACACGCAATTGTATGGTTTTAGCCAGCTATGGTAGACTTCCAATCAAAGAAGCCAAAGGAGGTATCGAACATGGAGCGAAAAGAGGAATGGCAACGCCAGCTAACTATCCTGATAATCTCTTTCCTTGCTGGCTATTTCGGCCTGGACCGGTTCTACCGCGGCCAAATCGGATGGGGCGTCATAAAGATGATAACAGTTGGAGGTGCGGGAATCTGGTACCTGGTTGATTTGGC